>PEZQ01000007.1:128838-156241 GCA_002763265.1 archaeon CG10_big_fil_rev_8_21_14_0_10_43_11
CGCAACGCGCCACGAAAATCTTCCATACTCACCACCAGTTTTTCAAGCATCTCAGACGGAATCTCATCTTCATCTTCAAAACCCGTCTGCTTAATGTCAGGAAGCAAACGTCTTAGCGTGAGCATTGCTGCTTCCTTGCACACTGCTTCAACATCGGCACCAACAAAACCATGCGTGGTTCTTGCCAAGAAATCAATATCAACATCATCCACGAGAGGCATGTTACGCGTGTGAATCTTGAAAATAAGGTCTCTGCCTTTTCGGTCAGGAACGCCAAACTCGATTTCGCGGTCAAACCTGCCGGGTCTGCGAAGCGCGGGGTCAATTGCGTTTTGCCGGTTTGTTGCCGCAATCACAATCACTTTACCCCTGCTTGAAAGCCCGTCCATTGATGCAAGAAGCTGGGCAACTACTCTGCGCTCAACCTCACCAGACACGTCCTCACGCTTTGGTGCGATACTGTCAATTTCGTCAATAAAAATAATAGTTGGCGCGTTCTCGCTTGCGTCCTCAAAGACTTTGCGCAGCTTCTTTTCAGCCTCACCAACCCACTTGCTCATGATTTCAGGACCGTTCAAGCTGATAAAATGCGCATTACTCTCATTTGCAACCGCTTTTGCAAGCAGCGTCTTACCTGTTCCTGGAGGACCATACAAAAGCACGCCTTTTGGCGCTTCAATACCTAAGCGCTGGAAGAGTTCAGGATGCTTGAGCGGAAGCTCAACCATTTCACGAATTTTAATAATCTCCTCATCCAAACCGCCAATATCCTCATACGTAACATCAGGCAGACTCTCTTCACGCATCTCAACAGACTCAGACTTTAAGATAAGTTCAGTT
This sequence comes from archaeon CG10_big_fil_rev_8_21_14_0_10_43_11, assembly GCA_002763265.1. Taxonomy (NCBI): domain Archaea; species archaeon CG10_big_fil_rev_8_21_14_0_10_43_11. The sequence continues at coordinate 129,679 of PEZQ01000007.1, forward strand.
TGGTCAGTAATCAAAACCGCGTCACGCGGAGTTGAAGAAACAACCACAAACCGCATACCACTCATGCCAAATGGCGTTCCCGCCCTGTTTGAAAAATCATCTTCAAACATTCTAAAAATATCTTCAAACGGACTTCCAGAAAATGTTTTCTTTCGTGCACCCGTACCACCCAACGTAATAACATCTCCTTTCATCACTGGTCTGCCAATAAGCGTCCGCTTAATTGCTGTTGGCTGACCCATAATGCGCACGCTCACACCCTTTTGCGCAGGCGCAATAGTCACCCGCTTTGCAGGCTTTGCATCAGCAACACTTACCTGCACGTACTCGCCAAGAGACGTCCCCGCGTTTCTGCGCGAAAGACCATCCATACGAATAATGCCCAACCCCACATCAGCAGGATAGGCGCGTGTTGCAATAGCAACAGAAGTATCATGACCCTCAAGAAGCACAATGTCTCCGGGACGGGTACCAAGTTCTTTCATTGCATACGAATCAATACGAACAATTCCTTTGTCAATATCTTCTTGTGTTGCCTCCATTACTTTAAGACGAACACTTTTGCGTTTATTTTCTGAATCATTACTCATGGTATACCACCTGAATAGTTGTCACGATGACCTGGCGCGTTATAAACGGGCGCTTTGTGCGACCCTTCTGCTTGAAACCCACCAATCCAAAATCCTCAAGAATGCTCAAGTCCTGCCACACATTTTTCACATCGCGGTCCAAGGCTTCAGCGAGGTCTCGGATTGATGACGGCTTACAATGCGCGATTTCGCGCATTAACTCAACACGCTTGCGCGTGAGCGCTTCAAGCAACGCCAATTCATCAAACATACTTAGTGTTGGTATTGTACACCAACATATATAAGGATTGTGGTTTTACGCGCTTTGGGTAGGTTTATCTTTTTAAATTCCGACATACTCTAACGAATAGTGAGGCGGGAATGGTTCATATCAAGAAAATGACCTTCCAGGGGTTTAAGAGCTTTAACAAAAAGCTTGACGTTGAAATGCCCTACGGAATGGTGTGTATTGCAGGCGCAAATGGCAGCGGAAAATCTAACGTTTTTGACGCCATCGGGTTTGTGCTTGGCGAACTCTCAAGCAAAAGCCTGCGAACCGAAAACCTCTCAAGCCTCATCTACAACGGAGGTCATCAGGGAAAAGAAGCAAGCCGCGCAAAAGTTGAAATCATCTTTGACAATAGTGACAATAAAATCAGCGTTGATGAAAAAGAAGTGCGCGTAAGCAGAGAAGTCAACAAACAAGGTCAAGGAACGTATCGCATTAACGGCCAGCTTGCAACGCGCTCACGCATCCTTTCACTTCTAGATGAAGTCGGCATTGACGCGCGAGGATACGCAATTGTACAGCAGGGAAAAATCGCGCAACTCGTTGACATGACCGATAAAGAACGTCTTACTATTGTTTCAGATATTTCAGGCATTTCCTCATATGAAGAGCGAAAACAAAAAGCCCTTGGCGAGCTTGAAAAAGTTGAGAAAAAATTAGGAGATGCCAAACTGATTTTGCGCGAAAAAGAAAACCGGCTCAAAGACATTGAGCGGGAAAAACGTCAAGCAGAACGCTATAATGACCTGGTTTTGCGCGCAAAAACCCTTAAAGCAAGCATGATTGACCGCGACCTTAAAATCGCAATTGAAGAAACACAAAGTATACAAGAATCAATCACGCGCATGGTTGAGCGAAAGGATGAGGTGTTTAAAGATATTGAACAACTCAACCAACTCATCGCGTCAATGAATGATGAACTGCACACACTTGACGCAGAAATTCTTAAAATGGGCGTGCAGGACCGGGCAAAAATTGGCGACGAGCTTGACGCGCTGCGCGCCAAAAAAGCAGACACGCGCGCAAACATGCTCTCAGCCCAGCGTGAAGTCAAAAAAATTGAGGAACGCAAAAAAGATTTGGAAAAAAACGTGAGCCTTAACAGACAAAACCTTACGGTAATTGAGCGCGAGAGTTCAAAACTGAGAAACGTGTTAACAGAAAAAGAAAAACGCCTTGACGAGCTTGAACATTCTGACGCCATAAAAAGTCAGGACCACGCATTTGAATTACAGCTCAAATTCAACTCTATTTCAAATGATATTATCAACAAACGAAGTAAAAACGCAAGAGTAGGGCGACTCAGCGAATACCGCGAAAAACGCGAAAAACTCAAACAAGAAAAAGATGAGCATGAAAAAAATAAAAACCGGCTTGACCATGAACTCTCAACAAAGCTTGACCGCGAATCAAACACCATCGCAGAATTGCGCGACATTCGTGAAACTATTGAAAAACTTGCAAAAGAACTCAACACCCTTGAAATCAGAAAAAACGCGTACCAAAAAAGCCTTGACTACGCAATACGGCGCATTCTTGAAAACAAAGACCAGTTTGGCGGCATTCACGGCACGGTTGGTTCATTATACTCTGTTCCTGAACGCTACGCATTAAGTGTACAAGTCGCGCTTGGCGGGGCGCGAAACCACGTGGTTGTTGAGCATGAAAATATTGCAAAAGAGTGCATTGAGTTTCTTAAAAAGAATAAGATTGGCGTTGCCACGTTCCTGCCTCTTAACAAGATTCGCGCAAAAGACGTGCAACGCTTTGTAAAAGAAGAAGGGGTTATTGGCTATGCTATTGACCTTATTGACTTTGACAAAAAATATTGGAACATCTTCTCTCACACGCTTTTTGACACAATTATTGTAGAAAATTTTGAAACAGCAAAACGCGTTGGCTTCAACCGCAACCCTATGGTCACGCGTGATGGAGACTATATTAGCAGAAGCGGAAGCGTGAGCGGAGGGTATCGAAACACAATTAGAAAACAGCAAACAAACAGGAACGTTGATGAACGCGCACAGACGGTCAAACAAGAACTGGCAACACTGCGCGAAAAACACTACGAATTAAACGAGCAAAAAGACGCGCTTACAAACAGCATTATAGATGTGCGCGAACAGCGAAGCGTGCTTGACTCGCGAATCAGCACCCTACACGCGGATATTAATGAACTCAATGATTTGCTTAAGGGCATTGACGAGCAGGACGCGCTTTTAAAAGACATTGAGAAACTTGAAATTGAAAAAGCAAAAATAGAAAAAGAACTCAAAACCGTTTCAAAACAAGCAAACAGCGCGCAACTAACTGAACTTGAAAGCCTGCGCGATGAAGTCAACACCATAAAAATCAGTCTTGCAAGCTATGATGCAAAACTCGAAAACGTGCACAAACCAGAGCGGGAAAACCTTGCGCGCGTCATAAAACAAAATGAGGAAGAAAAAGAACAATTCAAAAAAGACATCAAATACTTAAGCAAAGAACACGACGAACTTGACAAAAAAATTGCAAAAAAACAAGACGCGTACAATAAAATTGATGACTCTATAAAAAACGTGTACGCAAAAAAGACGCGCATGCAAAAAAAGATTGAGCGCGAAGTACAGCGCATTCAGGAAAAACAAGACAAAACACGCGAATATGACCAGAAAATTCTTGCAAAAAACATGAAACTTGCGGAAAAAAACGAGAGAAAACGAGGACTTCAAGAACAACTCCAGGACTTTGAGAACACTGAAATCATTCGGATTGTCAACCTTGAAGACCGAAAAAATGAACTTAAAGAACTTGAAAAAGAAATTAGCAACGCAGGACCAATCAACCAGAAAGCCCTTGAAATGTATGACGCCATCAAAACAGAATATGACTCGGTGTTCGAGCGATTCAGCGTGCTTGACGGCGAGCGCGGAGACGTGCTTATTATGATTGACGAGATTGAAAAACGAAAAGCCCGCACGTTTTTAAAAACATTTACTGGCATTGCAAAAAACTTTGCGCGCGTGTTTGAAGACCTCACCGGAGGTGAGGGCTATCTTGACCTTACTAACACAGAAAACCCTCTTGAAGGGGGTGTTGACATTCGCGTGAGAACAAGCGCAGAAAAAAAACTCACCCACCTGCGCTCACTGAGCGGAGGAGAAAAGAGCATCACCGCACTTGCTCTTCTTTTTGCAATTCAAGAACACACACCAACACCCTTTTATGTGCTTGACGAGATTGACGCCGCGCTTGACAAAGAAAACAGTGAGAAGCTTGCGCGGCTGCTCAAAAAATACTCGGACCAAGCGCAAATGATTGTTATCAGCCACAATGACGCAGTCATCAGCGTCTCAGACTACTTATATGGTGTGAGCATGAACAAACTGGGGGAATCAAGCGTTGTTGGCGTAAAACTGCCCTAACCATACCTACTCAAATGTAGCCTTTTCGCGTGTCGCCTGCCTGAAAATGAGTCAGCCCGTTCACATCATTAAACAGGGCATTGTACAGATTTTCTAATTCTTTGGTATTGCCCTCTTTTTCGCGCGATTTAATGAATTCCTGTGCAAAATGCTGTTGTTTTTCAATGCGTTCATGAAATTCTTTGAGCTTCTTTTCAAAACGCTTTTTATCCGCTCCAGAAAAGGATTGTGCTTTCTGCTCAAATCCTTTAAACGCGCTTTTTAACAGGGGCGCTACTTTCTTAACGTGCGCGGTGATGTCAGCGCCAAATCCTGACACATCACCTGCATTTCGTGCATGAAAATAATAATACAACCCAAATAGCACTCGGCTCACGTCATTGCTTTTAAGGTCACTTTGTGCTTTTTTGCGCATAATGTCCATAGCTCTATAAAGACTGTTTTGATAATTTAAGAATAGTGGGCTCGGCAGGAGTCGAACCTGCGACCTCCGCCACGTCAAGGCGGCGTCATAACCACTAGACCACGAGCCCGCTAGTATTCAAAACCTACAAGAACGCCATTTTTAAAGTTTTGCTCCCAAGGCAGAATAAAAAAACGTTTGACGCCGGGAAAGGGATTTTCGCCAAACCGTGGAAATTTTTCTTTCCAATCGTTGGATTCGAACCCTTGCTCCCCGAAGGGAACAGGTTTAGCAAACCTGCGCTTTAACCACTCAGCCATCCCGGCGCAACGTAGAACACTAACACAAACGAATCATTATTAAAGATTTTCCCCTCTCGCACTAACTAATAACGCGCTCACAAAGCCATTGCATAACGCCCGTGTAGTCTGCAATTGCGCTTAGAAAAGTGGGAACTCCCTCATCTAAAGAAATCATAACACCTGAATTAGACAGTGTTATACGCTCTTGTGAAAACAAAACAAGGTCAGGTGAAATAACGCTTGCAATAGTAAGCGGGTCGTGCATGATTGTTTGTGCATACTTTTTACTAAAAAAACGGCTCATATTTTCAACAAGCACGCGTGCAAGAGGTTCATTTGAATCAAAAAGCAGAGCATAGAGGGGGTGTTCTTCATCAATAGTTAACTCCGGAACAAACGTGGTGTCGCTAATAACATAGCGTTTTTTTAGGGGTGAAGAAAAAACCTTTCGAGCAGCACTAACATCATAGCGAATATTGTGCTCAGCAACCCCCTTTTTGCGATACGCAAGCGCGCCACCCATCATAATAACATCAAGGTTTTTTGGTTTTTCAAGACCGTAGTCAAGAATATGTGCTATATTTGATTGCGGACCAATACAAATATAGGTGACTTTTTGGTTTTGTGTTAACTCATTTACAAATTCAGCATAATCAAGCCGTGACCTCTTATGCACGTACTCCATCAAACAATACGCGTCTTTGGAGCCTGGAGCAGCAAGCCCTTCAAAAACAGGAACATCAGCTCCCGCAAGCTGTACAATATGCTCAAGAAACCCGGCGCGGTGACCATGGTGTTCGTCTGATGAGATAAACGCTTGTATAGCAAGCTCAGGAGAACGCAGTGCAGCAATAACCGCAAATAAATCATCAGGGTCTCCGCCAATATCTGTGTCAATAATAACCGGCTTTGTTTGAATCACTTCATTCCAGGTCATAGTAGGTTCACGCGCGCTTTACCGGTATAAGAATTCCGCTTGCAAGCAATCCAAGCAGGATAAACCACGCAAATGACAAATCAGGCACAACATAATAGTTGAAAATCAGGCTTTCAACAGGAATGTTGATTTGCACTTCAAAGTCAACAGTTGAATTATCATTTGAAAACGCGTGCGAGCGCAACTGAAGCTGCTTATTATAGAGCCCGCTTGCAACAGCAAGAACATCAATGCCCGCGCTATACACTTCTCTTGGCTTTAGTGAGAGATTTATTGCATTTGAAAGCGAGCCGTGGAATGCAGCAGGTGCTCCATGCTTGTCATCAGTAATGGTAAGCGTATAATTTTGCGTTTGGTTTGATGGGTTTTGAACTGTAAAAATAAACGCATCATCACCAGACCTGCCTGCAGTAAACACTTTTGAGCGCGGCGTGATGTCAAGCCCGCTCTTAAACACGTTTAAGCCAAGCGGGATGACAAGTGACAGTTCACAATCACTTGAACAACCCGGATAGTTTTCAAGCGTGAAGGTGAGATTAGTTACATTTGCAAGCAGAAATGTCGTGTTCTCTGGCGCAGTAAAATTAAACGTGAAACTGCCGTCATCATTTGCGTTTGCAGTTTGTGAAAACAAATCGCCAAACACGTACGAGAACGTGACATTCACGTCTGAAAGATTAATCCTGTCTTCCTGGCTATCCTGAATAGCACACGTAGTTACGCTTCCCGTAATAGTCACGTTTGAGCCCACAATAAGTGTGTCAGGAACATTTAATGACGGAACAAAGCGGTCAAGCACAAAATCTTCAACAAATGTATCGTTCTCGCCAAGCGTGTTGTTGAGAAACACGTACGCGTCAAACAAACCGCAGCGAAGCTCGTCTTGATTGAACGTGCGCGTCCATACCGCCGTTGTGTTGTACGCCCCGCCACTATCAATTTCTATCCAGTTTGGCTGGTCTTGTTCAGCAATGAAGTGCACGTCGTTAAACCACGCGCCAACATCAATGCCTGCTTCGTCAAGAATGCGAATTTGCGCATAACTCATGTTTGAAATGTCATAAATGTCTCTAAACGTAATGTTGAACGTGACCGTATCCTCTCCTTTGTCAATAACGGGAACACCCTGTTCAACACTCGTGAACGCTTCGCTTGTAATAACATCAAATGAGTCAATCACAATTTGGCATGCTGAATAGAACGGCACCGTAACAAGGCGCGACAAACCACACGAGCGTTCCGTGAGGTTAATGCGGTACTGGAAGTCTTGGCAGCGCGTCATGCGATAGGCGAGCTCATACTGATTATCCATCTCTAAAGGCTCGCCAAACCAGTTTGTCTCTGCCCCTTCTTCGGTTAGAACTTCAAACGTGGCGCACTCATCAGTGCATCCCGTACAGCTTGAGTACACAAACGTTGATGGTGCGGTTTCACGAAGGTCAGAGCACTGCACAGACGCGCTTTGCATAGCGTGCTGGCTCGTGCCATTATCAACAGACGCGGTAACATTATATTCCTGCCACATATCCCCAATAACCGTCTCATCATCAAGCGGTGAGTATTGTGGGTTGACAATTTTCCAAATCTGGAAGGCGCTAAGCCCGCCAAATCCGCTGGTTTGATTTGATTCACCAACCACGTCCGCGTGCGCATTCACATTACTTTCACTCGCATACACGTATGAACCATACGTGCCGGTTGCTTCAGCGCCAGTAAACGCGTACGAGAGCGTGAAATTCACGGTTTGGCCAACCATAATTTCTTGAGACGCTAATGACGTATTTGACCAGACCGGCGTGAGCGATTGGTCATACACGATGAGGTTTGGTCGCGCAGCAGTGAAGTTAAGGCTTCCTGTATTTTTCACGCTTACCACATACGAGAGGGGTTGGGCATTGCCCCCATCAAGACACGATTCTGGGTCTTGGTCAAAGAGCGTTATTTCAGTAGTCATAGTAAGCGGAATGTTTGAATGATTACCTGAAATATTTCCATCAAACACGTACACGCTCAACGGGTTTTGTCCTCCGCGCAGAGGTTTATCCATAATAAGCGTGTTGAAATACCCGTTAGTCAGGTCAATAGTGTAGTTGTAGATTTGACCGGTTGAATCATTAATTGACACGTTCACGCACGCAACACACGAGAACAAAGCCCCTGACCCGTAGCGCGCGGTGCCCTGCACGAAAATGAAGTCAGGCGACCCGGTCACGTTTGCCGTCACATTGATATCATCCACGCGCACCCATGACGTGTTAGGGTTTGAAATAAGGTATGACAGCTCTTGGTGCGCGTACGTGAGATTCCACACGCCAAGATTTGATTCATCTGATGCAATTGTGTAGTTCCGCTCGTACACGCTGTCGTTTCCAATTGAATCATACACGCCCGTATCAGTAAGCGACCACGCCTGCAACACGCCTGACTTATTAATTGTGATGTCAATCACGCTGTTGTTGAGAAGTGTTCCATTATCGTAGGCAAGGCGCACGATAAACGTGATATTCTCACCACTGCCATACCACGTGCCATTAACCGGAATGCTTACAAGCGGCGTGGTGCAGCCATACACATTAAGCGTATAATTTGCCGTCTTATTTGTTGCATAATAACTCTTTTGCGCGCTTGCATTCCAGATGTACTGGCCAAGTGCAGATGTATCATCTGCATTAAACGTGCAATTGTACACACCGCCTGATTGGTTTTGGAACGCGCACGTTGCAGCCTGCCCGCTCATGTTAAACAAGAGCGTGGCGTCTGAAATTGCAGCATACCACTCGTCAGTCACGTTAAGGGTGAACACAAGCTCATTTGGTTCAGCGCACGTGGTGCGCACAATAGTTGAACCGCTCTCAGGAGAAATAAGGTCAGGGTACAAGCATCCGGTAATGTTAATTGTTGCATTTGCCGTTACATTAAATGCTTCGACGCCGCGCCAGTACGTTACGTTCCACGCATACGCGTTAGCAGTGAGCCCGTCTGTTGGATTGTACGTGCAATTATAACTTCCTGCGGTTCCTTGCCTGCCAAGACATTCTCCTTCTGGAGAGTAAAACGTAACTTGGTCATCATTGCTCACATTCTGCGTGTCATAAACGGTTGCATTAAACGTAACTGTGTAGGGTGTGTTACACGAACTTCGCGAAACTGCTGCGCCCGTGCTTGGGCTGATAATTGACACGTTATACTGATTAAATTGCCATGAATTGCTCGCATCACAGCTTGAATAGAAACAACGCTTGTTGTCACAACAATAGTACGTGTCATTATCCTCATCACACGTGCCATCGCCGCACCCTGATGTTGCGGTTGCTGACTGCGTGCATGCAGTAAATGCATTGTACTCACTCTCAACAAGCTGATTGAATGCTGATGTTTGCAAGTCTGTTGCAATAGTGCAGCCAAAGCTTTCATCACAATCATCTTTGCGCGCATCAGCATACGTTTCAAACGAGTCAGCAAAGCATACGCTGTTAAGAGCAGCAGTCGTGTTCCATGTAACGCTTCCTTTTGCTTTGCATTCGTCTTGTGCCCAGTCAAAACCGTCATTGTCAACGCCGCACACGTCGTCAGCAGGGTTTGCATTATAATAACACACGTCTGCAGTGTCATCAAGGCACCATCCCTGGTCAGCGCCTTCAACAAGATTAGTAAAATCACAGCTTTGTTGTTCAACTTCATCATGACAGCCGGTTTGGTCGCACGTGTTTGACTCCCCTGGCGTGATGTAATAGCAAAGCGCCGTGTACGCGCCTTCAGTTCCGGTCACTTCTACTTTACCTGCTTGTTTGCATTCAATATCAAAGCTTCCCGTCCACCCGCTTGTACCACATTCAACATTATAATAACAGTCTTCAGCTGTTGTGTTGTACGCAAAACCAATGGTTTCATTACTGCAATTGTAACACGTTGTTTCAACGCCAAAACCAAGCTGGATCGTTGTTGTGTTTGTGTACGACCACCCTCCCGGCAGGCAACTGTCTCCTGTATTGTATGCACAATAATCAACCGTGTCTCCTGACCAGTTGTCAACTTCACAATTTGCACTGCTGTCAGTAAGCGCACCATCAACGCACGTTGGTGACGGGTCAGGCGTGACCGTACATCCATTAATGCTGCAATCATCATTTCGATTTTCAGGCGTGAGCGTGTCAGTAAAACAGCTCCCCCCAACAACAACGCCGGATGACCCGCATGATTCGCTTGACCAGTCAAAGCCGTCAGTGTCAACGCGGCACACGTCAGTATCGCTAAAGTAACAAATATCATTCACGTCATCAAGACACGCACCAGATTTGTCAATGCCTGATTTTGCATATGCTCCTGTAGCAAATGTAGTGCCATTGCATGCTTGGGCTTCTGTCTGCTCATTACACCCGCTCGCATCACACGCGCTAGTTGTATTGTAAAAACAGTAGAGTTTGTATGCGCTATCAAACGTGGTCACGTTAAACTCACCTGCTTCATGGCAATCAGTGTCTGAACTTCCACTCCACCCGCTTGCAGGCGCGCAGGTCACACCATACCCGCAATAGTTTGATGTGTCATTATAAACAAATCCGGTTGTTGCGCTTGCACAGTCAAGACAGGCTTCGCCGTCAAGGGTTGTTGACGTGCTGTAATCCCAGCCATCAGTATCCTGCTGGCATGAATCAGTGGCGTAATAACATGTGTCCGCCCCTGCGTTTGCAACTTCACAATTTGTGTTGGTGTCAGTAAAATCGCCAAAATCGCATGAAGGGTGCGTTTCACTTGATGAGCCAGTGCATCCGCTTGTAGAACAGTCATCACTTCGGTCATACGAAGCGCCAAGGTCATAATAACATTCATCTCCAACAACGCTGCCCCCGCCATAACACGTTTGCGAATCCCAATCAAAGCCATCAGTATCTGACTGCGCGCACACATCAGTTGCGTTGTAGTAGCAGGTTGGTGTTGACTCATCAAGACACCAGCCTGCATCAACACCTTTGTTTTCCCCGTCACTAAACGAGGTGTAGTTGCAGGATTGCGTGAAGGCAAGGGTGTGACATCCCGTTGCATCGCAATTAGATGCGGTTCCATCCGTGCCAAAACAGTAGAGTGTGTACGGGTCTGTGCCTGAACGATTCACCTGACCCGAAGGCGCGCACGCGGTGTTAGCAATGCCCGTCCAGCCCGAGCCTGAACTGCAATATACTGATGAATAGCACGTATTATCCGTGCTGTTGTAATAGTAGCCAAAGCCGCTTGCTGCACAATCAGTGCAGGTGTAGCCTGCAATACCATCAACAACGGTAGTAGTTGAATAATTCCATCCTGTTGATGCGTCACACGTGTCGCCGCCATACAAGCAGGCGTCAGCAGCAGCATCCTGTTCGCAGTATGCAATTGAGTTCTCAACCGCGCCAAAATCACATAACACGCTTGCCGTGCTTGTGTGGCAACCCGTGTCATCACAATCATCTGATGAGTCAAGAGGTGTGTTATCATACGTGCACGTGTATGACCCGCTCACTTCACCCGGGTCATCACAAAACGTTTCAGTAAAAGACCAGCCTGTTGCTGAAACACAGGGGTCAGCGCCATTTGCAGAATAACAATAATCGCCAGAATCATCAAAACAATAGGCAGTTCCCGTGCCTGATTGCGAATACGAGCCTGGATTCACGCCCTCAATATCACAGCTTGACCATTGCACGGTCCCTCCTGAATCAAGGGTGATATCATCAGTAAAACAGGATGCGCAACACACGGGCCCGTTTGTCGTGCCCGGCGTGAGGTCGCGGCATGACGTTGTTGCTCCGCACGCGGCACTGCACGTTGCGCCAGGGTTGTATGAGGAGTCAGGATGCTGTGTTGCAATGCCATCACTCCCGCACACCACGCACTCATCGTTCACGTAATCGCACAACGCGTTGAGATTGTCCGGCGTTGCGTTCCAGTAATTGTCTCCCACATAATCACAAAATGTTGATGTTATTGGAGCCTGGCAAATGGTTGCCTGTGAGCCGCACGCAACAGGGTGGTCTGTTTGGAGCGTGTAGTCTGCGCGCGCCCAACCGGTTCCTGCGCTTGCAGAACAGCAGAGTGAAGCGTCGCTGAGCCAGAGACCTTCACCAGTTCGGTCAAACTCGCCTCCTGCGGTGTTTGTATCACAAATGTCATAGCGCGAACATGACGCGGTAACAATATAATCAGTGTATCCGCCAACGGCAACACCTTCACTACCATCAGTTGCATAACTCGTATAACTTGATGCTGCTGCGCACACGTTTGCGCTCTCGCAGGTATATGAGCCGTCAAACACAACAATTCCTGCAGGCGTCCAGCCGCTGCTCACGTCATCATTACATTCTGCTTCATTTTCATCATCAGCATAGGTGTCTTCTCCGCAATTTGCGTATCCTTGACGATAATGGGTTGTTGCGGCATCATTATCATAACACACGCTTGAAGAAACACAATCCCACACGTCATCGCTCGTATCCCAAAATGTGTCAACACCCGCGCTGGTTGCCGCGCACACGCCGTCAAACGTGCCATCAACATTTGCATCGCATTGGAATCCTTCTGTTACCTGACGACATCCGCACACGCCATCACCTGCTTGCGGGCTTGCACCCTCAACGTACGTGCCGTCATCATCAGCATCAACAAAATCAGCAGTGCAACAATTAAACGTGCTCGCATCAGAATCGTATGCGCACACGCCGTCAGCAGAAAATGCAGAACCACTCGTGCTCATGCACACATCGCCCACGTTACATGCTGAACAATCATTTCTCAGACTATCAATGGTTGCGGCATCATTATCATCCTCACAATAATCGCCGTCACTATCACAGTCCGCGCCGGCATTGCCATCAACATCACCGCCAAGCACGCCATCATCATCATAATCCGCGCACAACCCGTTTGCAAGATAATTGCCCCCACTGCTTGCTGTTGAATCGCACGTTGCTTCCCAATCAACACCGCTTGTTGCGCATTCAGCATAGTACGTGCCTGCACTAAGAGCAGTCTCATCACTCGTGTCGCAAGAAAAATCACTCAAGCACGCGCCGTCCTGCACAAACCCATGATAATCATTTCCCACATCACTGTCGCACGAGAAACCCTCTGTTCCTGCAGCACAACTCTCACGACACTGTGCATCAGTAATGTCTGCAGACTGGCAGCCATCAGTGCTGCAGTCGCATGAAACAACACTAGTCGCGCACGCGCTGTCAATACACACACCGTCCCAAAATGATTCTTGGTCAAGCCCAAAGCTTGGCGTGTTGTTACAGATTTGGCCTGCATTCCCGCTGCATCCGCAGGACTCATCGCTGTCCACAACCGGCGTGCTTTGCGCCGCGTCAAGCACCCATGAAAATTCACCAGAAATAGCCTGGCTCGTACAGCATGAACCCGTTACTGCATTGTCAAGGCAGGTGCCATCATTGCTTGGTCCTGTTGATGGCGTGCTGTCACATATTTCTCCATCATGCGTGGTACTGCACCCGCAGGACTCATCGCTTGCACCCCAATCAAGTGCGCCAATAGCAGTTTCTCCTGACACGAGTTCAGTGGTGCAACAGTCAAGTGCAGTGCCTAAGGCGTTGAGCGCGCATGTTCCGCTCCGTATATAACTTTCATCACCCGTACCTAATCGACTTGCTTGGCAGGAAATACCGCTTCCACACAAATCGCAGTCACCCCGGTAGTCCCCGGTATCATACAAGCACCAGTCACCACCAACATCGCATGCCCAATCATTTGCGCTTCCGCTTGGAAGACCGGTGTCAGTAGTAAGCACCACACAAATCGCATCATCATGGTCAGCAGGGTCTAAACCGTAGGCAGGGGCGTCGCACGGGTCACCAAGGTCTACGCTACCTCCCGGTGAGCATCCGCATTCAGTGCTTGGTTCGTCATACAGATTGTTTGGTTCAACATCAACAATTTCAACATCGCACGTATTTGTACAGGTTAAGCATCGCACGCCTGCTGTTGCGTTGTACTCGTTTATGCCGATTTCATCACACTCAGGTATTGCACCACACGCGGTTTCACAATTTCCCGAGCTATCAGTGCTGTCCCCACTGCACACCGTACACGTGCCTTGCGAACCATCACACTTATCATTTGCTCCCGGCAAATATGACTGGTCGGTCACGTCATCACAATAGTTCCCATCGCCAGAGAGGCTGCACCCACAGACAGAATTTGCCGTAAGCGACTGGGTTGTGTCAGTCACAACACTATTACAACAGCTTACAGCAACGCCATTTGCGCACAGACCTGTGTGCTGGTTTACTGTGTTAAAATCAGTTGAACAATAATCTCCAAGGTAGCTGTTACACGTTATTTTTGTGGTTGATTCTTCATATTCATTATCACGGTCGTCATCAACAATCTGGGTTGTTATGGGGTTATTGCAGGTGGTGCAAAACGCGCCATTACCCCCATCGTAGCCCGTGTTATACAAGTAGAGCGCAGAGCTGCCAGAACAATAATTATTTCCATCCCCATCCATGCCCGTTGTGCCAAGACACGCTGCACAAGAAGAGGTTGACTGGAATTGGTGGTAACTGTCACCGCTCTCCCACGTGTTTGACGCTGAGCAATATTGTTTTCCCGTGTCTGCGTTGTTATCCTCCCAGATTTCGTCACACGCGCCATACTGGTAGGCGCGGTCAGCTACTTCATTCCACAATTCGTACGTAACGGTTCCAATATCCGTATCATCATATGCCGCAGGCAACGTGACGCCGCATGATACCCAGCCTGCTTCAATAGCATTTGCAGAGCCGTCCCATTCTATTTCATACGAGCAGAGCACTTCTCCGCCAAGATATGATGCAGTTGTGCCAAGCGCCACGCACGCCTCCGCCTGACTACTATAACATTCATTTACTTCACAGCAGGATGCGACGGCGCCTTCAAAGTCAGCGCGGGCAACGGTGGTTCCGCCACAGCTTATACCTCCTTCTCCATCACCATTGGGAAACTCGCCGCTTGTAATCTGGCACGAACCGCCATCGCACGCGCATGTTGCTCCATCCGGACACGAACTTGAACAACAGCTTGATGTGCACGTTTCTGTTGGCGAGTACGCGCAAGCACTACTACAGGTGCCATACTCTTCTTTTCCAGTAGCCTGATTACATGAAGACGCGGTTTGACCGCCAGGCGAAACGCCATTGCATTGACTTGACCCGTCAGGGGAAGGACAAGACGTGTCACATATGTTAGTTGAAGACGAGCAAGTTGAGCTACAATAGCGGCGGTATGTTTGACCAGAAACGCAGCCAGAACCGGAGCCTGGGTCGGTGTTTGGGTATTCGTCACACGCAGATATTGCGCCGCAGGTGTACTCGCAATCCCCATCCTGTTGATTGTCAAGCAGGTTTCGTCCAGAACAGATAGACGCGCCAGATTCTAGTGGACCATTGCAGGAAGTAATTACTTTGTCATCAGCGTTATCAAGCTCGCCAAGACGAAAAAAGTCGCAGTTTGCATTGCCTGCTTTGATAAATGCTTTCTCACCTTCAACACCATTAGGACAGCCGCCATTGGTTTGGACATAACTCTCATCCACGGGATTGTAATCATTAACGTCAGTGCACACAAAACTAACCTCTTCCCACACGTTGCCCCCACCACACTGTTCTTCTTTAAAGTAATTAATAACGCACACACAGTTGTTGTCACCGCCCGCACCAAGATAAGAAGTAGCCGTGTTTCCTGAACAGCCGGTTTGGACAAACCCCGTGAGTGGCGCGCACGCAGCAAGTCCTCCGTGCGTAATCACGCAACTATCTGCAGGAGTGGCATGAAACATGGGCAGAACAAAGATGAAAAGCGTGAGAAGACAGAGTCTATACCATGAAGAAAACTTCATAGAATCCATCCCCCTCCCATTTTAGTAGTGCTTGATTTAGATATTCCCAGTTAAAATACACTACGCTGTCGCGCGGTGAGGCTAAATAGTAGTAGCGCGGAGCAAACGTTGCCTGAAGCGTGAACAGCGATGAACGGTTAAAACCAAGAAGCATGTTTGGACCAAGAGATGATATGAGAGCAGTAGCATTAAACCCATCAACGCTTGGAAGAAGCGTTACGGGAAACCATGCCACATTATAATCGTAGAGCACGTCTCCTGCTGGTGTTTGCACCATGCACGCCGTGCGATTAATGCCACGCTCAACGCTTTGGACAAGTGAGCCATTGAGAAACGTATCACAATGAAACGCTTTTTCTCCGCTATCCAGGGTGTCGTACAAGCCAGGAGGATACATCCAGTAATAGCTCGTCTTTAACGTGTAATTGCGCTCGTCACATGAAAACACGAATTGAGCAGCTTCATTTCTGCTCATGTTTCCGTACTCGTAGCGTAAGAGCGAACAGGATTCTAAATAGGGATAAGCGCGCGCAAAAGACGCGAGCGCGTAGTCAAGAAAATCAGTCTTTTGCGGCTCAAAAAGCTCAGTTTCCTGAGCCGAGAATGAATACAGGTCTTGTGTGGTGGCGTTCTTGAAGCACAAGAAGAGCAATCGCCCGTTTTCTTTTTTGAAAAAATCACAAGATTGCAATTCATCCCAGTACTCGGTATTTTTGAGCCAGCTCCATCCATTAAGCTCATAGTGCACTGACTGGTTGTAATACTCAGCAAAAAATGGTCTGGCGTTGCACGTCATCTGCACGGTCGCGTTATCAAACGCGGAATGAAACTCAAGTACGTCAATACGGCAAAATTCTCTGCGCTTTTCTGCCATGAAATTAAGCACGAAAAATTCAACTGCCTGGCGTTGCTGGTATTTGTTGAATTGGAACGCAACAACACCGATAATAACTACTCCTATAATAACAAGCGCGAGCACAAGTGCAGGATGGATAATCACGCTTCCCCCAACAATTTGAAGCGGCCTACCCCCCGTTCCCACTCTGAATCTTAGCAGAGCCATTACGAAAATAACACGCGCTCAGGTGTTTTAAAGATTGTTTTTATTTCTTCTTTAAACCTTCCCAATCAATTCCAGAATACGCTTCTTCAACTTCGCCAATCTGCCTGAGCTTTCCTCTAAACTTGTACACGTAAAACGCTAAAATCACCGCAATAAATAAGAGCATGCCAAAAATAATCCACGGGCGCGCAAGCTGGATGTCAAACGCGTTTTCTTCAGTAGTCTTAAACGAACCAAACTGGGATTCAATCTCCAGCACGTACTTTCCCTGCAGCGTAGTTGGCGGAATCTGCAAGGTTTGGGCAAACGTGAGTTCATCTTCAAGCGTGTGCGACTCTGATTTTGACACAACCGTTGTATTGCCTTTTTTCACGCGATACGTTACATTCACGGTTGTTGGCTCTTCGCGCGCATTTAATAATTGAACACGAAAATTAACACGATTACCTGCGGTAACAAGGTCGTTTAATATCACAAACGTGGTAAACACCTTTGGCGGCAGATTAATGGTTGGCAAAATCTCAACCTGCGCGGTCTGCAGCTTGCGCGAACCCACATCACTTGAAATACTGTAACTAATATCATAATTATTAATGCTGTCATTTGCAGGAAGCACAATCATAATAGAAAACGTCTCAGACTCGCCGGGCTTGAGTGTGATGCCATGAGGAGCCACACTATACCATTCTGAATTAATACCATGCACAATAATAGTAGTATTGCTCATATCACTATCATACTCGTTTGTCACGCGCACGCGAAACGTGTAATTACCCTCACCCGTTGCGGTTTCATTTGCAGACACCTGCTCCACGCCAACAGACGCGCACACGGTTTTACACACGCTCCCGCACCACTCGCCGCCAGCAGCATTACACGTGCTCGAGTCAGCGCACAAACCAAGGTATAATGCGCTGCACGTTTGGTCAGCACTATAACACTGACTTGCGTACCACACGCCGCCAGCAGTTTGGCATTCAACTTCAGCAACACATAAACCAAGATTTTCAGACGAGCACGAAACAGAACACGCATTCACCTGGCACGAATTACTGCACCAATTGCACGACACGCTCTCACACGCTGTTTGATTTGTGCACGCGCCGCACGCAGTTGACCCGCACGGCGTTCCGCACGCAACTGACTGGCACACCGTATCACACCAGTACCCGTTAGCTTCAATACAGGTGGTGTTTGTTGTGCACAATGTTGGATATGAAAGGCTGCAACAGGTCACGCCAAACTTTTCAGTCACGCTGCCATTTACAAAACCTGTTTTTTCAGACACAACCGTCACTTCAAACGTATCCGCGCCTGTTGAAGAGGAGAGTGTTAAAGGAATCTCAACTTGCGCTGAATACGCGCCATTCGCGTTTGTAATCGTGCTTGTTGAAGACATAAGCGAATCAGTTCCGTTTCGCAAGCTCACGTACACATTCGCGCTTGGCACCATGCTACCAGAAGAACCATTTACACTGCCAACAAGCGCCACGGAATTACCGCACGTATATGATGCTTTATCAGTTGTCACGTTCACGTACATTTGTTCAAGCTCTTCAATAATAATTGCGTACATGCTCTCGGGCTCTGAGGTGGTAAGTGAGATATAATCCCCACCAGTATTAAGTGAAGTATCATACTCTTTTGCCCAGGAAATATCACATTCATTATTTGGCGCGTCAAAACGCGCGCATGAGTAGAGCGCAATTTTGCTCTCGTCTGGCACGCTTTGGCCTGACCATGAAAAATTAAGAACCGCGTACTCGTAGCCAATCACGCCAAGAGACACGTTTGCAAGCAAAACAGGATCTTTATCAGGAAGCGAAAATGACGCAGTTCCCGGGCTCAAAATCGCAACTTGATTCTCATACTCATCAAGAGTCATGACGGTATTAAAAAAAGAAAACGTGTGACCATATGACTGCGAAGCAACAATGCTGTCAAGAACAAAGGTGTACGTTCCTTTTGACACATACAAATCATAGGCTTGACCCGCACCCACTGAACTAACCGTCTTATCAACCCCGCTTTGCGAGAAATTAAAGCGCGCCCCAAAACTCCCCAGCGTTCCGTTCACGTGCGATTGGGGGATTGGCGCGTACGTAATATTAAGACCTTCTAAATAGACCACTCCACCCGCGTCACTGGTAACTTCAAGAAGAATCGTACAATTCCCGCTCACCTGCGAACAGCTGTTCAAATGCGTGGTCAACAAGTCAGCGTCAAGGGATGCTGCTTTTGAACCAGTTAGATTGCCTGAATCAGTCCAGTCAACTGTTTCGTGATAGGTTGCGCGAATCGTCACATTTGCAGGATACGAAGAGCGCGTGGTAAGAACGCGGTTCATGCCCGTATCAGACACATACACTAAAGACCCGGAAATCTCAATGCCAATGGGGTTTCGAAGCTTAACAACATCTGCTGAATCCCCTTCATCAGCAGGAACGCCCGCAATCCCAATATCAGTGCGGTACGAGTACGCATGCGGCACCACTGAATCGTCAATTGTCCAGATAGCAACACGATGATTGCTCGTGTCAGTCACGTACACGTCATCAGCATTCACATCAACACCTTCAGGTCCGCTAAATTTGCTTGCCGTTCCTGATGAGTCAAGCGTACCAAGACGCTTGCTTGCATAATTAAAGCTTGACGTGAACACTTCAACAACCTGATTTCCCGTATCAACCACGTAGATAAACTCGCCTGCAGGGTCAACTGCAACGTCTGAAGGACCGTCAAAACCGCTGCCAGGACCAGTTATGGTATGAAAATATGTTGCGTTATGATAAAATATTTGGATACGATTATTTGAACTGTCAGCAACATACACGTAATTTGCATCAACTTCAATCCCGCGCGGATTGAACAACTGGTTGTTTCCCGAACCAGAGCCCCCACCAGCAATAGTATACAAGTACGTGCCCGTAAGGTTATACACAATGATACGATGATTATCTTCATCACTCACAAAAATAGCTGAATCATTCACAAACACGTCATAGGGGTTGTCAAGAAGCACATTTGTATTTCCGGCAGTATCAGTTGTGCCAATTTGAAACTCGTACGTCGCAGCTGATGCCTGGCCATTCACAAGCCCGTACACGCGAACGCGGTGCCTGCCGTCATCAACCACATACAAGGTATCATCTGCAACAAAAATGCCTGCGTTGCCTGCAAACCCGTTAGTCAGTGCAGGAGGAACAATAATGCTTGATGTTTCCCCGCGCGCAGTAAAACTGGCATTAGTTACATTGCTTTTCCAGGGCATATTAATTGAAATAGACTGGTCAGTACCTCCCTCTTCTGAAGAAAACGTTGCATTTGCAATACCGGTTTGATTAAATGACGTAATCGTCGCAGCATACGAAAATGAAACAAGCGCGAGCGCACATAAAACACTTATGAACAGGATATGATTACGACTCCCCACACTATACACACAGCAGAAGATTAGTAATAAAACTTACTCACAAGTAAACCTGCTGCAACCAAAAGCACAACAAAAGAAAGCCCTGACAAATCAGGAACAATCTCTTGAGTAATAATGCCTTCGCGCACCCAAAAAAAGGTCAGGCTCTTATCAAATGACGCGTTTACCAGCTCGCAGTCAGGACTACTCACGTCCACGCTCAATACTTGGTCTTGGGCAAGCTGGGTTGGAATCACTTCAATATCCCACACGTGCGTGCTCTCACCTCCCAGCTCAAAGGTGAGGTTTGCTAGCTCTTCTAGTTCATACGTGTCTGAAAGAGAGCGGACCGTTACTGAAAATGTGACCGGATGGGTTATGTTAAGCTGATAGGTAACCCTCTGGTTTCCCGTGTTTCTTACCGCAAAGGCGATGTGCTCGCCTTTTGCAATATCAACGCCAAGAGAACGCGTTTGTGGCGCTATATTTTCAATAAATAAAAAGTCAGACACATTAAGCGCGTACACGCGTGATGTCACATTTAGTGGCTCAAATGTGAGGTTACGTGAAGGATAATACCATGCTTCAAAATAGAATTCTGCAAACGCTTCCTGCGCGCAGAGCAAGGTTGCAAGCTCGTAGCGAAAAGCGCTTGTAAAACCCGCGTCAATCCGGCTTGGCGCGGATATAAGCACGTGATTTTGCTCAGTAACAAGGCTTGCGTTTACCATGTTTGCAACACCAGTTCCATTATTAAGCACGTAAAACGTGATTTGGGGCTTTGATGAAATGCTTGTGGTATTCTCAAAATTCGGGATAAGAAACGGGTCCATTACCAGGCTTGCACGCGGAACCGCGATAAACGCGTGGCCTGCACTAACCATGAGCGCAACAACTACAGCAAAGAAAAAAACACGCATTATTGCACACATCCTGTCACCACCACTTTCTTACCGGTATCGCCAAATGCGCTGCCAATATAGCCTTCTGCTGCAATCACGTACGCGCCGCAATCAAGACCTTGGGCTGAAGGGTTAAACTCCCACACAAAGGCCTCGCTTACCGTGCCAAAGGAGATAACGCGGGCGACCTGCACGTCATCGCCAACAATCTGATATACAACAACGTTTGTCAAATCAATTGACACCACGTTTCCGCTCACATCAAGCGGTGTGAACGCATAATCTGCGCTCTCTTCTTTATCAAGGGATTCAGGACCCACAATAGTAAAGCGCGGATACGCGGGCGTTGCGTTAAACGTGAGCTCCCCGTATGAAGGGTGGTTGAACGTGAGTGTAATTGATGGGTACACAGACACAACTTCCACGTCCTGGGTGATAAGTAATTGCTGGGTGAGCGTTGCAGTTTCTCCAGGTTCAATATCAGAATTCAATGACGCGCTGACACTTGTTCCAGTTGTTGATTCATCAAGCTGGATTGACGCGTTCTGATCAATTGTTACTGTTCCCGCGTTTTCAAGGGTAAGACTTATCTCAATAACTTGCCCAGGGTACGCGATTTTTGGCGCGTCAACGCGAAGCACGCTCACGTCAAAGTTGTCCACGCGCAGGTAATTGTCAAGATAGTAAATACGTTGCACGCCATCTTCAATAATCTCCAAAGTGAGATTGTACACGCCCGTTGGCGAGCTTGTTGTAAACGCGGTTGTAGCCCATGCCTGTGCAGTTGTTTCATTAAGATACGTGATATTGCTCAAGGCAATGAGAAATGACGCGTTTTCTGGACCCTTGAGGATAACGTTTCCTGACAGGGATGGCGCGCCAACAAGGTCGTAGATAAGGAACGTGAGATTCTCATTGCTGTTTCGCAGCATATACTTTTGTTCAGCCGCGCTTGTCCGGTTGAAGCTGCACGCAACTTCAATCGTGTCCCAGGTTGATTCAAGATATGCCTGCACTGTTGGCCAGCTGTTAATAATTTCATTATAGTTTGTGCCAACCACGTCTGCACCAAACCAGTCACCAGAACAGCACACGTCAAGTTTGCCATTGCTGTCCACATCCTTTGACGTGGTATTTTGCGCAGTACAGGTTTCAACCGTACATGACGTTGGCGTGAGCGTCGGGTCAGCGCAGGCTGAGCCAGTGTTAATAATCGTGCCGTTACAACACGAGCGCGCGTCAGTGCCTGAACATGACGCGCTCAAACAACCTGAATAATCAATGTATTGATTGTCTGAGAGCACGTAATCATTGTCTGAGCACAAATCATCAGCTGTTTGCGCTGCTGCGCAGTAATCAGTCACTGAATCAGTACAGCCATACACTGCGGTTCGCGCATACGTCGTGTTTGCGCATGAAATGCCATTAAAGTCCTCGCAATCAATTGTGCTTGATGCGCACGAATTCCCGCTTGTGTAATATTCGCGCAGCGTACTTGCATCAGTACACGTGTCAGTGTAAGACACGTTTGTGCAGCCACCGCTCAAACAGCCAATAAAGTCAGTGCACGTGCCGCCAGTGAGCGCGGTGTTTCCCGAATCGCTGTCAGATGAATTGGTTTGACATGTTTGTGTATCAGTAGTGTTATAACTGCAGGACACGCTTGCTGCAGGTTCAGCGCCAGAGAGTTGTGCAAAGTAATCGCGCTGTTCGTTTGTAACTGCATCTGCATTACAGTATTCCCAGCTGTCTTCGCCAAGCTCATCACAATCAACGGTTTGCGTTGTGTCAGATGCAAGCGTGAGCGTATCATTTACATAGTAGTAATCAATAATAGTTGCAGCAGAGTCATCACCATATCCAGCGGTGTTTCCCCCACCATAGTATCCATCATCCGTGTTAGGGTCATGGGTTGCAACAACCGTGTAATTGACATCACCATTGGTATCACAGTAATAATCGCGTTCTTCAACTACCGGGTCATCGGTTCCTGGCACGTTTCCACCGCCATAATACCCATCAGCAGTAGGTTCAACACTGCAACAGCGAGCAGAACTGGTTGATGAACCTTCGCATGCACTCACAACAGAACCGCACATGTCCGTTGATTCGTAACACTGCCAGTCAGCAGTGCAGAGACTGCCTGTTGCAATGCTTGAGCTCACGTTGCGCGCCACGGCATTTGCCCTGTTGTTTGCGCCATCAGTGCAGTTCACATACCAGGTGTATGCGTTTGCAGCAACAGAAAGTGCAACATCACTAACCGTAAGCAAACTATTATTTGTTGCAATAGTAGTGTTTTGCGCGCTCTCATCAATGTAGAGCGTGCAATTGAGCGTTTCTGCGGTTTCATCAGTTGCCGTGTATGTAAAGGAGAGTGGGCTTTCATTGCATGATAAATCGTCAGGACTGCTTAACACAATAGTTGGGAGAGTTGTGTCTATCCTGAACGTGATTGTTTGAGATGTAGTGTTATGCTCTGCCCACCCATCCATGCACGTCGCATTGATGTGGTGTATTCCCTCACTCAAACTGCTGAGAACAACTGATTTGAGTGTGTTGTTCTCAACCGTCCCGTCACTTGTTGTTACGTCATCAAGTGTGTGCCAGCACGTGAGCGACGTGACAACACTGTCAACTGGCGTGTATTCAAACGTAACACTTGATTGGTTTGTGGTGTAGTTTTGTGCTGGTGCTGA
Organism: archaeon CG10_big_fil_rev_8_21_14_0_10_43_11; assembly: GCA_002763265.1. Lineage (NCBI taxonomy): Archaea > archaeon CG10_big_fil_rev_8_21_14_0_10_43_11. The sequence continues at coordinate 153,527 of PEZQ01000007.1, forward strand.
AACAGCAATACTTGGTGCACTCACGTCAACCGTAAAGGTACGTGTTGCACTGGTTTGCGCGTTACTTGCAGGGTCAGCGCAGGTCACGTTCCATGCATGTCCGCCTTCAGAAAGGCTTGAAGCACTCAGCGTGGTCTGCGTGTTATTGAGTGAGCTTGAATTAGATGAAACAGCTTGCGAATCAACCGTGAGGGAACACGACATGGTTTGTGCCAACGCATCAAGAGGCGTGAACACCATATCCACTGATTGTGACGTGCTGTTATAGTTAGCAGCAGGCGAGACAAGGGTTATTGATGGCGCCTGAGAATCAACAGTAAAGGAGCGCTCAGTGCTTGCGCCCTCATTGCTAAACGCATCAGTACAATTTACGCTCCACACATATTGTGCGTCGCCAAAGCTGCTTACCGAAAAGGTCTGGTTACTATCTTCAGCAATAGTTGCATCAGTTTGATTAACTGTTTGATTAATAATAAGACTACAAGAACTAATGCTTGAACCAGAATCAGTCACGTTATAGGTGAGCGTGAGACTGCCATCACTATCCCACACGCTATCATCAGGTGAGACTAAAAAGACCTCTGGAGCAACTGAATCAATGGTAAACGTGTACTCGTCACTGCCCTGCCTGCCACTGTCATCCACGCAGGTCACATTCCAGGTGTGCGCGCCTTCTGAAAGGCTTGAAAGAGTAAAACCAGTAAGCGTGTTGTTATCAACTGCCGCATCTGAGTCCGTGAGTGACGCGTCAACAAAGAGATCGCAGCTAAACACGGAATCAACGGTGTCAGTGACCGTGAAGTTAACATCAAAACTGTTTGTGCTAAGCTGCGCGCTGTCTGCAGGTTCGTTGAGGCTGACAACAGGGTTGAAAACGTCAATGTGCACGGTTCTGTTCGTGCTGTTTCCCTGCGCTCCTGCATCATCAATACAGTACACACTCCAATCATGTGCGCCTTCTGAGAATCCGCTGTGCGCGAGCGTGGTGGTAACGCCATTGATTGTGCTCTCATTTGTCTGAGAACCCGTACCATCAATCACGAGTGTACAGTTGAGTGTTGATGCAACATTATCTGTCACACTAAAGTTAAAGCCAATAGTTGCCTGCGTGCTCCAGGTATCATTTGCAGGTTCAAGAAGATTGACTTGTGGCGGGCTCACAAGTACTTCAATGCTTCGAAGCTCCGTCACGTTTGTGTTGTCAAGCGTGTCATTTGCCCACACCCGCCACGTGAGAGTTTGGCCTTCCGCGCTTCCAGGAATAGTTTTTGACACGTTTACCCATTGCGGGTTTTCACTAAACAACTCTGGTGTGTCGTTTGCAAGACTTCCTGACTGATTCCATTCAAACACGTACGAATCAAGACCAATAAGCGCGTCAGTCCAGAGCGCGGTGAAATTAATAATGTCGCCAATGTCTGGCGTGCTGTTTGTTTCGGAAACAAGAGTGTATGTTGGCGCAGTCTGGTCAATGGTGATGCGGTACTCATCTGAATCCTGGTTTCCTGCAGCATCAGTGCACGTCACGTTCCACGCGTGCACTCCTTCGCTAAAGGTGTAATTAAAGCTTGTTTGCGTGCTATTATCAGTGCTCGCGTTAGTTTGGTCAAGCACATCATCAATAAAGAGACTGCAGCTTGCAGTAAGCGACTGCGCATCATCAAACCTGAACGCAAGCGTGTTATCTGTTTGGGTGGTGTTGTAATTATCCGCAGGCGAAACGAGTGTGACAAGAGGTTCACTATCATCAATGGTAATTTGCACGTGCGCAACATTTTGATTGCGCGCCGAATCATTTGCCCATACAAGCACATCAGTTGTGCCAAGACTCCACCCGCTTGTGCTAATATCATACTTGGTTGCGCTTGTCGCGTCAATGGTGGTGTTTGCACCATCCAGCTCATACCAGACCGTGCCAAGATACGTGTCCGTGACCGTGAGGTTGAGGAAGGTTCCTGATTGTATGCTTGATTCGTTAGCCGGCGCATCAAGCACAATCACCGGCAGGGTGTTGTCAACAGTAACTGACACATCAGTGTTAACCACGCCATTTCCTGCTAAGTCATCAACAAATACGGTTACGCTGTAGGTTGCTTCGCTTGCGGGTGCAACAATATCACAATAGCTTGATTGTCCTGAGTAATTGGTGCTGTCAATTTCACAATAAATAGTGTTCACATTAATTTCAGTGAGCGTGTATGAAACACGTACTGCAACGCCGCTGCCAACAATAGTATCATTAGCTGAAACATCAGCAAGCACAGGGAGTATAGTGTCAATATTATACGCGCGCTGTGCGCTGCCTTCACGCGCGCTGTCATCAGCGCACGTCACATTCCATGTCTGGGACGCTGCTTCGTAGAGTTCTTCTTCGTGGAACACAAAATACGCATCTGAACTTACACTCGTCGTGTTCCAGAGCGTTGCGTTGAGATAGAGAGAACACGCAAGACTTGCATCAACCGTATCCAAAACAGTGAAGTTGAAGTCAATGCTTGCATCATTATCCCACACGCCATTTGCAGGAGAGAGGAGGGTGACTGCGGGGTTTTGCGTATCAACATTAATAGTTCTCTCAGCGGTTTGAGCATAATTGTTTGACTGGTCAAAGCACCCCACTGCCCAGGTGTAGCTTCCTTGAGCAAGAGTTGCATCAAACGTTTGGTTCGTGTCTTTGGTGATGCTCGTATTAGTCTGATCAGTCGCGCCATCAAC
>PEZQ01000007.1:156304-157838 GCA_002763265.1 archaeon CG10_big_fil_rev_8_21_14_0_10_43_11
ATTTGCAGGCGCGACAAGCTGGACTGCAGGGTTTTGCGTATCAACATTAAACGTGCGCGTCTGGCTGTGTGTTCTGTCACTATTATCAGCACATGTCACGTTCCACACCTTATCAAGCCCGTCTGCAATGCTTGAGACGCTAAAGCTTGTGAGTGTGTTATTGTCCACGCTCGTGTTTGTTGTGGCAAACACGTTGTCAAGGTAGAGGTTGCACAAGAGTGCGTCATCAAGCGTGTCAGTCACGGTGAAATTGAATTCAACGGTTGATGATGATTCGTACACGCCGTCATCAGGCTTGTTGAGACTCACAACAGGGTCGGTTAAGTCAACCGTAACAACGCGTTGTGCGCTTGCCCCCTCATTATTTACGCTGTCAGTGCAATTCACATTCCATGTGTGCACATCTTCAGAGAGTCCTGCCACGCTAAAAGTAGTGAGGGTGTTGTTAAGAGTTGTTGTGTTTGTGGCATTGAGCACGCTGTCTATATAGAGCGCGCAGGAGAGGGATGTTGCGCCATTATCTGTTGCAAGGAAGCTAAACGTAATGCTGCCATCTGTATTATATGAATCGTTTGCCGGTGAGGAGAGCACTATAACTGGTTCCTCGTTTTGTACCGTAAGAGTTCTAAACTCAGTTACGTTTGTGTTGTCAAGCGTGTCATTTGCCCACACCCGCCAGTCAATAGTGAGACCTTCAGCACTTGTAGGAATTTGCGCAGAAATGTTGAACCATTCATCAAGACCTCCACTAAACGTACCAATACTCTCATTTGCAAAACTTCCTGTTGCATTCCATTCAAACACGTACGAGTCAAGACCAACCACATTTTCTGTCCAGAGCGCTTTAAAGTCGGGGGAGTCACTGGTTTGCGGGGTTTGGTTTGTTTCACTGACTAAACTGTATTGCGGTGCAGTCACGTCAACGCGGAATGTGGCATCTGACGAGGTTGTGTTGTGGTCTCCGTTATAATCATTACACGTGACATTAACCGTGTGAGTTCCTTCACTCACACTTAGTTCTGTGATGTTTTGTGTGTTGTTTGCAACATCACCAATGCTGATAGTCGTGCTGTCAAGGGTATACCAGCAGGCAAGTGTTGAGGCAAGGTTGTCAACTGCTGTGAACGTTACGTTAATGCTTGCTGTGTTGTAATCCGTGCTTGTTGGCGCGCTTAACGTTACTTCAGGCGAGCTTGTGTCAAGGTGATATGTTTGCTCTGCGCTTGCCTCCCTGCCGCTGTCATCAGCGCACGTTACATTCCATGTTTGGTCAAGACCATCGCCAAGAGACGATTCACTAAACGTGAACGCGCTTGCATTTGTCGCGCTTGTTGTGTTCCAGAGCGTGCCATTGAGATAAAGGGAGCAGGAAAGACTTGTGTCAAGCGTGTCAGTAACGTTGAACGTAAAATCAACATCAGCACTTGTGCTGTTATAGTTGTCTGCAGGGCTTTCAAGTGACACAACCGGGTTGTTGAGGTCAATTTTGATGGTTCTGTTTGCTGAGAATCCTTGCAAATCACCGTCATCATAA
>PEZQ01000008.1:0-37779 GCA_002763265.1 archaeon CG10_big_fil_rev_8_21_14_0_10_43_11
CAAACAACCCCGAACCCTCCAACTGCGCAAACACGGGAGTTGCAAATATCGTTGTTGCAAGAAAGAAAAACACTGATTTAATTGACGCGCGCATACTCATTACCTAGCACGTTTCCTGTTATTATAGTTTCGCCAAAAAAAAAGCGGAGGGGGGCAAAACCTTTTTAACTGCTCTTGTGACGTCTTGTTTGAACATGTTTGAATTAGAGCTTGACCGCGTGGTTCATGGCGTTTTGGAGAATGCATCAAAACGCGTACTTATCCAATTACCTGACGGGCTCAAACCGCAAGCAGCGCAGATTGCAGACGTGATAGAAGAGAAAACTGGTGCAACAGTTTTGATATGGCTTTCAAGCTGTTATGGCGCGTGTGACATTCCTCTTGGACTCAATACAATCGCAGTTGACCACTTCATTCAGTGGGGTCACAATAAGTTCAACAAACGCAAGGAGGGTTGGTAAACTATGAAAGTGAGTTTTGTTGATGCAACGTGGCAAGAAGAGCTTGCTCTTACTGAACAGGTTATTTCTGAGATTACAAAAAAGGCACGAAGCATTGCGCTTTTTGCAAGCGTGCAATTTCTCAAACTGGACACGATTATTGCGCAGCTCAAACGCGCAGGTATAACGGTTCTTGAAACACGCGCAAAGCGCACGAATGCAGCTCGCCAAATTCTGGGATGTGATGTGTACCATGATTCATTTGATGCAGATATCATTGCAGACGCCGACCTTATCCTCTATATTGGTGACGGATTATTCCACCCGCAGGCATTGCTCTATGCCCAGATTCTGACAGGGAAAATTCATGATGTGCTCTTGTTTGACCCGCTTGACAAGCAGCACAAATACATTGGTCGCGAAAACATTTTGCCTCACCTCAAAAAACTGAAAGCAAACATTCTCAGATACCTGAGCGCAGACACGATTGGCATTCTTGTCACGCTCAAGCCCGGACAACAACATCTTGATTTAGCGTTGAAGCTTAAAGAAACGCTTGCGTCCTCAGGAAAAAAGGCGTACCTATTTCTTGACAACACCTTTGATTACGCCCAACTCGAGAATTTTTCTGATATCAAGGCTTGGGTGAATACGGCGTGCCCGCGCATTGGTCTTGATGACATAATAACTATTTCAAAGCCACTTATCAACCTCAATGATGCAACGCGCAGTGTTGAAATGCTTGAAGCAATCAAGAACGTACTTGCCTAACAACAAGGCGGGTGCGTAGACAACGCGTTTTTATACCTGAACAATGACAAATAGCGTATGGAAGTGGCAACATTTGGAGCAGGTTGCTTTTGGCATGTTGAAGCTGATTTTCGAAAAATAAAAGGCGTGACTAATGTGGTTGTCGGCTACATGGGTGGGCACACACAAAATCCCCGCTATGATGAGGTTTGCAGTGACAAAACAGGACATGTTGAAGTCGCGCAAATAACATTTAACCCGAAAAAAGTCTCGTATGCGCAATTGCTTGACGTGTTTTGGACTATTCATGACCCAACCCAGATTAACCGGCAGGGTCTTGATGTTGGAACCCAATACCGCACGGTTATTTATTATCACAGTGAAGAACAAAAAAGAGAAGCAGAAGCATCAAAAAAAGCGCTTGATGCATCAAAGAAATTTAAAAAACCAATTGCAACGGCGATTGTTCCGGCAGAAACGTTCTACAGAGCAGAAGAATACCACCAGCAATACTACAAGAAACAGGGAAACGTGTGCTAGCAACCGGCTATGTTAACAGCGTTCATCACACATAACTATAAAAAAAGTGAGTGCGCTAAAAAAAATTTATGGCATTCTCATTTGCAACACTGCCGGTTCTTCTCAAACTATTTGTGTTGTTCACCATACTTGGACAAGCCATTATCGTGTTGTATGCGCTTGGTCTTATTGTGCAACACGTGTTCAAGAAAAAAAGCGCGCGTATTCGGGCAATTGGAAGCGTGTGGAAAACGTATGGTGTGCATCTTAGTTTCCTTGTTGCAGCAACCGCCACTCTTGGCAGTTTGTACTTATCAGAAGTGCTGTTATGGGTTCCCTGCGAACTATGCTGGTTTCAGCGCATCCTTATGTATCCGTTAAGTCTTATTTTTCTTGTGGGAATTCTCAAAAAAGGACACGTCCGTGTTTGATTACGCTCTCCCGCTTATCCTGATGGGGCTGATGGTATCATCATATCATTATTACATCCAAATCAGCGATACCGCAACAAGTTGTTCGCTTGCCCTTGGCGCATCCTGCTCAAGCAAGCTCATCTTTGTGTTTGGCTACATCACCATTCCAGCGCTTGCTTTGAGCTGTTTTGCAGCACTGCTCATGCTTGCTCTTGCAAACAGGGGGGGCGCGTATAAAAACGTCATTTCAAAAATCAAAATTAGCATACGCGATTGAGTTGAGTTATTCTTGTTGTGACGGGTCATCATTTTCTTTTGAGAACATGCTTTTTTTGAGCACGCTAAAACCAAGACGCCATAATTTTGATTCTTTGAGCAATAATTGCACAATGAATTTTGTTGGAAAATCACGGTCGTGTTCTTCTAATATTTTTTTGCTTGATGACTGATTAAAAATCTGGATGAGCTCATCATACTGGTCTTGTGTCATAGAATTCATGGCCTCACGCATTTTAAGGCTCATCCACAAATCGCGGCCAAGCTTGCTGTTAAATTTTTTAGCATACGAGTCAGGGTTTTCTGCTAAGTACGAACCGGCAAGCAATCCATAAATGATACCACCATACGTAGTTGCTTTTACTTGCGTTGCTGCATCCCCAATCAGGTACGCACCATCTTTTGCAAGCACTTGCTTAGGATTATAGAGGGGTACAAGCCCACTTTGGGGTTCAATCACGTCATGCGAGCCAACGAGTTGTTTGAACGCCCCTGCAACGTTTTTTCCAATCACACCAATGCGGGCAACGTGTTCATCTTCAGGAACAACCCATGCAAATTCGCCAAGACCCATATGAATCTCTGTGATGCCGGGCTCTCCTTTATAGTGCGCGCGCACCTGCAGTCCTTGAAGGAATTGGCGCTCACCAAACATGCCTGCTGCTTTTGCAACTGGACTGAGCGGACCATCAGCGCCAACAAGCATGCGTGATTCAAAGCTTCCTTTGTCAGTAATAATCTTAAACGAGTCACCATTTTTTTTGAATCCTTGAAAGGTGTGATTAAGAAGAATTTTTGCGCCATTATCTTCTGCTTTTTGTGCAAGGTATTGATCAAAACGCGCGCGGTCCATAACCTTGTTTTCTTTGTCAAGGTCAATGTCAACACTTTTCCCATTTGGTGCAACAATACGGAATTTCTTGATTGTTGCTACCACAAGCTCGTCAGGAATGTCAATAACGCGCTTAATTGAATCAGTCACAATGCCGGTGCACTGGATGGGGTAGCCTGCTTTTGAGTTTTTCTCAAAAATGGTCACGTCCTCATCTTTAATGAGGCTTGCGTAATGCGTTCCAGCAGGACCTGCTCCAACAACACCAATCATAGCTTTAGAGCAGTTGTTTTTGGTTAAAAAAGTTTGGGAACCAAAACAGCGTTAAGACCTTAGAGTTTTTCCCAATTTTTTTGCCAACTCCTTTGTTTGGTCAAACAAACGTTGTATCTCACTAATACCTTCGCTCCAAAACTCGGGCGTGCTAATATCAATGCCAATTTTTGCAAAGGTTTCTTTTGGTGAGGCAAAAAGCCCTGTGCTTAAGAATTGCTTGACTTGCTCAATGTATTCGGGTTGTTCTCGAACGCGTTTTTGCAGTGCTTTTGAAATAAGCAATCCTGACGCATATGAATAATTATAGAAATATCTTCGGATATGACCCCAATACACCCACCAATTCTCACTTCCCTCATCATTTGATACCGCAGGACCCATGTACGCGCTCATGTGTTTTTGAAAGAGCGCACCAATTTCTTGTACTGAAAGATAGTTCTTTTCACGGTAGGTTTTGTGCAGTTCCAATTCAAACTGGTAGCATGCAACTTGGCGCATAATACTTGACACATCACTATTGAGCTTTTCCATTAATAATGCGAGACGCGTGGGGTCATCTGCATCTTTGAGTAGTCGTTCAAACACAAAGTCTTCCATAAACGTGCTTGCACACTCAGCAGTTCCAAGTGACGTGCCAAAATAGAGCGCGTGTTGTTTTTTCTTCATTAACTCATTATTAATTGCGTGACCCATCTCATGCGCAAGTGTTGTTACGTCTGAGAGTTTTTTTGTAAAATTAAGCAAAACGTAGGTGGGTTGTGTTATTAGTCCATGCGCGCAAAACGCGCCACTTGTTTTTCCTTTTTTTGGAAACACATCAATCTGGCCGTTTTCAATAAATGATGTGAGGTAGTCGGCAAATTCTTTGTCTAAATCAGAAAACACGTCAGTGACAAGTTGTGCTGCTTCTTTAAATGAGTAATTTTTTTCTTCCAATTCAAAAGGAACGTTTCGCTCGTGATACGCAAGTTGTTTTTTTCCAAACAATGCTGCTTTAAGCGCGTAGTAGTCTTTTGAGAGCGAAAATGCTTTTTTTACTGCTTTGAGCATTGCATCAACCACTTCGCTTTCCATGTCATCAGCAACATGGCGTGACTGGTCTGCTCGCGTGTACCCGCGCAATGTGTCATTGACTTTTTTATCTTCAAGAATGGCATTGATTTCTGCTTCAGCAAGTTCTGCATGTTTTGCAAGAATATCATTAAATGCGCGTGCCGCATCATCTCTAACTTTTTTATTCTGACTGTTTAAAAGTGAAAGAATATCTGAAAATGTTTTGGTTTCTTTTTTTCCTTTTTCATTGAGGATTTCGCGCTCTTCTTTGCTCAAAAATGAGGAAACCATGCGCACCCACGACTCGTACGCGCTTGCTGACTTTAACGTGAGAATGCGCTCTTCTTCTTCACTAAGCAAGTATTTTGCTGTTTGAAAGATTCTTTCAAGAACATGACGATATGCTTTGAGTTCAGCTGATTTCAAGAAAAGTTCTTGTGTTTTTTTGTCAATTTTTGCAAGTGCGTGTTCAAAGAATCGGGTGTCATTAATGAGGTTTTTTGAGTGAGCGTCTGCTGCCCTGAATTTTGCTTTGATGGTTGTGTCAAGCTGGTCTTGCGTGCTTCTAAGCCAAAAATAGTAGAGTTCATCGGCTTCAACGCCATACCTGCGCGACCATGCTTCGTAATCATCAAGTGCTTCTTTGAGCACGCTGGGCTTTGTAAGATAGTCAGTTCTGTTCTTCCATTTTTTGATAAACGTGTCAGTTGCACTTTGCCACTTTTTGCGATTCTGCTCAATTTTTGGGTCAGAATCTCCTGAGAATAATGGTGAAAAGTCCCATTCAAGTTTCATAGTTTCACATAAGCGCGTTATCACTTAAAATCTTTTAGCAGATTGTTTGGCACTTTCTAATGCTTTTTTCGCATAAAACTGGATTGAGCTACGCACGTCGTATTCGGGTTGTGAGAGTTCTTCGAGACCAAACCATTTCACGCCATCACTCAGTTCTGTTTTTGAGAGCGTGAGTTTTGGGCTGTGCGTTGTTGCAAAATAAACAAAGGTAAGATGTTCATGATGGTCATTAATGCGGTGTCTATTCATATAGGTGGGTTGAACAAGCTCTTGGTATCCACCTTCCTCAAAGGATGGTGCTTGTTCAGGCGCGTAGAGCAGCACGTCAAGTCCTACTTCTTCTTTTACTTCACGCAGTGCTGCTTGTGTTGGGTCTTCGCCTGTCTCAATGTGTCCGCCAACGCTCAACCAAATCTTGTGCTTATCATGTTTTCGCAAAAGCACTTTATGATCATGCACAATAAACACTTCAACAGTGTAGTCAAGCGCGTAATTAATATGGGACATGACTCTTTGGAGGTGTTATGTTTTTTTAAAGAGCAAGTAGACGTGTCCGTTATTCACGCAAAAACGGGTATTGGTTTTTTGTTTTGCGCGCGACATGCCTTTTTGTACACTAGTTTTGTTCGAATCTCAATATTCTTGATACACGCGTTATTTTCAAACGTATCAACCTCGCTTTTTGCGTCCTCCCATCGTTTAATCCATGCTGACAGGCTTTTGTACGCGTTTGCGACAAAATCAGGTGACAGTGATTTTGTCCCAAGAGCATGCACTTCATGTGTGAGGGCTGAGAGTTCTGAGGTTACAAATTTTAATCGAAATCGAGCCAAGAACACATCACTGAGGTGTGCGAGTATTTGCTCAATACTCCCCGTTTTCTCAACAAGAGGAGCAAATCGCGTGTCAAAATGATACGCCACGTTTTCTATGTTTTGCAAAAGTCGGGTCATGTCAGGTGAGTGCTCTTTAAAAAGTTGGTCGCGGTACGTAAGTGAGCGCGCAAAATCACCAGTAAGCGTTTCAGCTAATTGCGCATCAGGTTTTTCAAGCAGGGTTATGACTGACTTTTTAGCCGTATTGTTTTGCAAGTAGTCAACAAAAAAGTATTCTTCAAAGCTTTTTGCAAACACGCGTGGTTGCGCGTGCGCATCAAGAATGTGTTGTTCTTCATGTTCAAGAAGCATGAGCATTTCCTCAAGAGAGTTGAGATTAAAGGTGTGGGGAAAAATGTTTACATTTAGTTTTGGCGTGTCACGCACAGCAAATAAGTGGTGCGTGTTCACGTTCATATAGGTGTAAGGGTTGAGTAAGTGCACAGTTTTAATGTAGGTCAAACTCTTAATCTGCGTGTTTGAAATATCGAGCAAGTCAAGAAAAGCCTGGCGCGCACAAGGGTCATTATGCTCTTTTACGCGCGCAAATGCGCGTTCTAAGCCGTATTTCATTAATTGTGAAGATAAGAATGTAGTTATTTAAAGATTTAGATGATTATTTTTCAATAAGGCCCGGCAGTTTTTTAACTGAGATTGAAACGACTTCTCCGGTGTCTTTAACAAACTCAACGCTTCGTCTTCCAACATGTTTTATGGTCATTTTTGAGCCTTTTACCACAACTCTGCTTCCTGATTCAAGCACTCTGTCGCCAACAGCAAGACCTTTTTTCCCAACCCATCCAACAACGCGAACGCTTGTTCTTCCTCCACGACTAAACACGTTTTTGAAAAAACTAAACAATCCCATACGCTAACTTCACCGCACCATGTGTAATTAAAATTTGTGTTTGTACTGTTAAAGAGCAAGCAACAAAACCCTGCACTGCAGAACTGCGCTACACCGTTATTAATGCAACATTACACGCACAAGACTAATCTGTGCGTTTCTTACGTTTCACGCTGCAGCGTACCGGGTAGCAGTTAAGCAATATCTAAGTCCAGGTCATTTAACAATTCTGAAACTTCCTGAATGTTTTTACTCACATCTCTAACAACGGTTTTTGCTTCTTGCTCGCTTATAACCACGACTGCACCTGTTGTTGCTGTTTGGTTCGTGCTTGTTTGATTGTCTGATTCCTTTGTCAGAGAGTCACCAATTTGCGTGCATCCAATGAACAGTGTTGCAAACATGAATGCTATAATATATCGTTTCATGCTAACACCGCCACTAATGGTCCTTCACAATAGGGAAGAATATCAACTTGCGGGTCTTCAATTCCTGAGGAGTAATGAGGGATGCTGCAGGTCATATCCTGGTTGTTGTCCGTTACATACATTGAGCACATGCCGTTTTCTAAACCTCTAATTTCTGCTTCAACACCGTCTTCTGGCGTGAATGTTGCTTGCTTACAGAGGCGAAACGCTGCGTCAAAACAATCCTCATCAAAACCACAGTCGGCTACGTTTCCTTGTGTTATATCCCGGACTTCTTCTGAGCTACTGAGCATAATGTAGAGCACGTTTTTGAGTGTTGATTTTCGCAAGTGACGTATCTTGAGCTTAACATCTTCAATATCCTGCACGCTCAAGCTCTCAATAGTATCGCGAAGGAAGTTGAGAATATCTTCCACTTCATCTGCGGCAGTAAACAACATTTCAGATGCGCGCTCGAATCGCGCCCCATTTGTATCATTTCGTTCTTGATAGAACGCTGCGATTGCTTGTATCTTTTCTCCAAGCTCTACGAATCTTATTTTCAAATCTTCAAGTTTGAAAACCATGCCAAGCAGGATTGCTGAATCTGGCACTTCTTCAAGTTTTTCATGCGCCTCCAAACTAACCATCGCATCACCTTTTGCAACGCATTCTACAAAGGTAACGCATCCTTTAGCATCTTTTTCCACGATTAGCTCGCCTTTACATTGTGTGTACGCTTCTGCAGGAACACTCTTGCAGTATTGTTCCTTTGCACCACAGGCGAGTATTTCGCATCCATGCGTATTGTAGTCCCGAACCACCTGCAATCCTTGTGAATTACATTTTGTTTTTATTTCTTGCACAATGTTTGGACTCAACGAGTCAACACCCACACACTTATCAGTCTCTTTTCGCTCGCACACTACACGTTCACAACCATTCTTCTTCACGTATTTTGGCGAGCCTCCAAATTCTTTGCAGCGCAATACATCCTCATTATTTTGCTCAATAGTTTGGCATTCTGCTTTGTTCTCCCATAGACGTGCGGTTTTATTCTCATCTTCAAAGCTACATTTTAAGAATTCACACGTATCAGGCCCAATATGATATTCGGGAAGCCCGCCCTGCTCAATACATTTTTGCTCCCAGCTAGGGTCTCGTGTTGGACATATTCTCTGTTCTTTTTCACACACAATAGTGCTTATGCCCGCGTCCGCATCAAATAGTTCTTCACAGCCTTGGGGAACTTCTTGCACCAACTTGAATCCTGTCTTTGACGATGACGGGCAGGTGTATTGGGATTCTTGACACCACGTACCACACCAATTCGAACCCGCGTTTTTGCAGTCACTTTCTGAAAAACAGTTCCAGGGTTGTGATGCCGTGCAAATCGGACATTCTCCTGCATTACACCAGCCAGCGTTCACACTGCCACACCAATCGCCGCCCGCGCTGGTACAGTCTGATTTCGTGTAACAGTTCCACACTTTTGACGAAGTGCAGGTTGGACAATTTTCTTGCTGACACCAACTGTAATCACCTGAACCTGTGCACCACTGTGCATCAACACCTTCACAAGACGTTTGTGAGAAGCAATTCCAGGGGTTATTGTCACTGCATTCGGGACAATTTTCTTGCTGACACCAGCCATAGTCCCCTGAGCCTTCACACCATTGTGCATCAACACCTTCACAGTTTGATTGTGATGCGCAATTCCAAGGGTTTGCTTGTGAGCATGAATAGTCAGGACAGGTGTATGGTGCTTTGTTACACCATCCCGATGTGGTTGCATTGGTTGATTCAGGATTATTACACCACACGCCACTTACTGATTTACAGGTGGTCTCTGTCTGGCAATTCCATGCTTCATTTGAGGAGCATTTGAATGTTGGGCACGTGTCTTTTTGGCACCATGCATTTCCACTTTTATCACTGCACCATTTAGCACCAGCAGATTCACAGTTTTCCTTATCTCCACACTTCCATAATGATGACGAAGTGCAGGTTGGACAGGCATCAGATTGACACCACGTACCACACCAATTCGAACCTGCGCTGGTACACGTGCTTTCTGTTTTACAATTCAAGCTTTCCGTTGCAGAACATGTGTAGGATGGACAGGCATCAGATTGACACCAACTAGGACCACCGCCTGAGGATTTGCACCAGTTTTTTCCTTTGTCTTCACATGCAGATTGCGTGTTTATAGGGCAGTCGTCTGAACACCACCCCGTACTTGAATACACGTCTTCACACCAATCGCCGCCCGCGCTGGTACAGTCTGATTCTGAGTAACAGTTCCATAACCCTGTTGTGTTACATGTTGGACAATCATACTCTTGACACCAACCATAACTACCTGAGCTTGCACACCAATTTCCTTGAACGCCTTCGCACAGCGATTCAGTATTACAATTCCATTTTTCAGTAGCAGTGCAGGTTGGACAGGGTTGGCTTGAACAATACGTGCCACACCAATTCGCGCCAACACCAGTACAATCTGATTCTAAATAACAGTTCCACGCTTCGGATGCGCTACAGGAAGGACATTCATACGTCTGGCACCAGCCGTAATCACCTGAGCTTGCACACCAATTAGCCCCACTGGCACTGCATGACTCTTTATCATTACAGTTCCACGCTGATGATGCATTACACTCGTATGAAGGACACGCATAACTCTGACACCAGGTGTTTCCATAGGTGTCAGCACACCAATTGGCACTTACTTGCGAACATTCTGACTCAGTTTGACAATTCCATGCTTCATTTGTGTTACACGAACTCGTACCCGTTTGATTTGTCTGATTTGTGGTTGTAGTTTGGTTTGTAGTTGTTGTCTCGTTCGTGCTTGAACAGGAGTAGCCTGCATCATTGCAGTAATTATTACACCACACCCCACCAACACTCGTGCAATTCGTTTCACTATAACAATAGCTTGTTTGTGAAGCAGAACAGGTATATGTTTGGTTAGTCGTCGTGTTAGTTTGATTTGAGCTTGGGCATACATACCCTGAGGAATAACAGTAATTGCTGCACCACACGCCATTAATGCCCGCGCATGCGGATTCAGTGTAGCAATAGCCCGGATACGACGCAGAACAAGTCATGCTTGTTGTAGTATTTGTGCTACCACAATCAGTTGGGCATGAGCTAGATGTTTCATTACTATCGCAAAGACCATTGCCACAATAGGCTGAAGTGTTCACGCTCGGACAAGAATAACCAGCGCTGTAACAATAATTACTGCACCACACCCCACCAACACTCGTGCAATTCGTTTCACTATAACAATAGCCCGGATACGACGCAGAACACGAAGTGGAAGTTTGATTCGTGCTTGAACAGGTGTAGTTTGATTCGTAGCAGTAATTACTACACCAAATGCCCCCTGCACCACTACATTCTGATTCCGTGTAGCAGTACCAGCGCTCATTCGCGTTACATGTGTATGTTGGGCATGCGGTATTTTGACACCAGCTTGAAGAACCAGACATACACCAGTTAGCGCCTACTGTTTCGCATTCAGACTGTGACGCGCAGTTCCAATAATCAGTGGATGAACAGGTATTAGACGGGCACGCACCTGACTGACACGAACTATAGCCTGCTGAATCAGTGCACCAATTTGCCGCACCTATCCCTTCACACTCTTCTTGAGTCTGGCAATTCCAATATCCAGTTGATGAACACATAGTAAATTCCGGACACGAATAATAATCACCTGACCACGTAGCATCGCTGCAACAATAACCTGAAGAGTAAACGGTGCCACCGCATTTACAGGAAGCACTTATGGTTATGTTTGTGCCACATTCTGGTGCGCACGCCTCAAGGCTCGCACAGTCTGTGTCATCACAATCAGTTAAGCCATCAGCGTCATCATCAACGCCATTTGAACATTCAGTTTCTGTTGTTGGAGTGGTTTGATTTTCCTGTGCGTATGAGGCTTGGGTGGGGAACGTAAATAAAAGGGAGAGAACAAGAAGTGCAAACAGTAATTCCCTACCCATAACATAGTTAACGTTCTATACTCATATTTATAGTTGCTGTATTATAATTTCTCGTATCGCATCAAAGAAGGAGAAACGCGCCGTGGTTGCATCTGCAGCGCTTTTACTTTTTTCAAAGCGCAAAGAATAATAAGTCAATGCAGTTAAGCGACACCTTCTTGTCGTATACGCGCGACTTAAAAAAAAGAAGAGCAGCGCCAGGAGCAGGATTTGAACCTGCGTATCATTTCTGATACGGCGTCTCGAGCGCCGCGCTTTAACCACTCAGCCATCCTGGCAGTACTGCTAGACAAACAAAAAAGAGGGTTATAAATATTTACTCTAACCAAATAATTCTTGCATGTTATGATGCGAATAAAACACGCCATACATGTATGCAACGCTCACAACCGCTGCAGGAATAGTAAAGAGCAACCCAACACCAAGCAGGATAATACCAAGAATAAACCACCCAGCAGCAACAAGCGATGAAAATATAACTACAACAACAAAACTAAGCGGGTCTTTGATAACCGGGTTAAGCGCTTCTCTAAATTCAAAAAACGCGGAAAACCGCTTTTTTACTGCGTAATGTGTAATAAACAACGGTGTAAAGAATCCCGCTATTGCAACAAGCAACCAACCAATAAAACGTATGAAACGAATAATGCCAAGCAAAACACGGCACGGGCAGGCCAAGAAACCGGTTTAGACCAAAAACGCTACTATAAAGAGTATAAACCATGCTACCTGCCTTGTTTAAGAAACGTATTTTTTTATCGTACAAGTATGCTTCCCACATCAACAGCAATATCAACCGGGATTCCGTTTGAACCAAGCGTAACCTGCCCGCTACAAAACACGCAACGCTCACGACCCGGCGAGTTGTATGAGCCAACAGCAACTGCGTACGTTACTGACGCGTTCTGATTGCTTGTAGAATAGATAGCTTCACCAACGCCAAGGGTCATGCTAACGCGAGACACGCTTGCGGGCAGAGAAACAATATCAATGCTTCCAACACCCCCCGTGACTACTACCTCACCAGGACTGCCCGCTTGAATGCGATACTGCGCGTCAACCGACCCAGTTAAGTGAATATACGAGTCATTGATTTGTGTAATGATAATATCTCCTGCACCAAAGTACACGAGAACGCCCTGGGATGCATCAACTGCGTAATACTCATTTAATGAAAGAGACTCTTGCCATGTTGCAAAAGAGAAGCCTTGGGCCATGACAAAAAAGATAATGCTCATGACAAAAAGCCAATTAATCAGGGTTCCAAACGGACGCAGGGGTTGCACAACGCCAATAGTCAAAAGACTGATTCCAAAAATAATAAGAATAATTGGCGGTATAAACGGGTTGCTAAAAAGCGGCTTCCAAAGCGCGGTTTGAAGGAGTATAAAAAATATGCCTAGTGCAACAAGAAAAAAACCAGCATCCCTATCCATCACAGTATTTGTATGTTTACGCACTTAAAAATATTTCAGAATTACGTTGTAAACAATACGCGCAAAAAATACTTGAACACGCCAATAATCACTGAAAAAGAGAGAAATAAAAGCAATCCTGAAATGAGGGTTGCACCAGTGAAAGGAAGACAGGCGTATACAATTGCCATACTCACATATGCTATCAAGTTAAGCACAAGCGGCGCGCTAATAAAAAATGCGATTTGTTCAGGAAGCTTGTGCAAAAAATCAACTGTTGCAAGCACAACTGCAAAAGCGCCAACCATAAGAGCAAGAAAAAAATTCGGGCTGAGAATGCCTGCAATAAATGACAGCACACGCGGGGCTGAAAGCACTTCACGCATCAAATCAATTGCAACAAAAAACAAGACAAGACTATTGCCAAACGCGGTATTCCAGCCCAGCTTTTCTTTTACGTACGTGCCAAAATAAAACGCCATGGCAAGAGTTGAGACAACAAGCGGGATGCTCACCCACAACATATCAGGATACTCAAGCGGGGCGAGCACGAGTCTGACAAATATTGGACCCACCTCATTTTCAAGATAGAGCAAAATGCTATCAAACAAACCCATAGTATTCATATAGAACTCATCTCCAAACATAAGCATTTTGATAGTTACAGAAATCATTATATAACAAAACACCACCAACTTAACATATGTTATACACATTGGTACGTGTTCTTGACCGTTTTGTGCGCTTCCCAAGCGCGCACGCGCATTGCGATATTCCCTGTGGAATCTACGACCCTCACCAGGCACAAGTAGATGCACACACGGTTATTCGCATGATAGACCTTATTAAAGAAGCGAAATCCAGCAACGTGCACAGCCTTGCTCGCTACACAAGCGTAAAAGAGCAGCATGCAGAATCGTGCAAGCATCAGATTCGAATTCTTTGGGGAGACTACTTTAAAGATGAGCATGTTAAACAATTCCCAAACCTGCCTGAACTGGTTTGGCGCGCGCTCAAGCAAGCATCAAAAACCCGTCAAGGAACAGACCGAAAAGATGGTGAAGCTCTTCTTGCAACCGTGCAAGAGATTAGCGAAATCTTTTGGAAAACAAAAGGAAAAAACCCGAAGCGCGTGAAAGCACCCTACCCTAGTGGCGGAGAGCTCGTACTCCACGACTAAGACTGGTTTTGCATGCTACCGATTAGTATTGTGCGCATT
Source organism: archaeon CG10_big_fil_rev_8_21_14_0_10_43_11 (assembly GCA_002763265.1). Classification (NCBI taxonomy): domain Archaea; species archaeon CG10_big_fil_rev_8_21_14_0_10_43_11. The sequence goes on from PEZQ01000008.1 coordinate 14,134, forward strand.
ATTGGTCCAAGTATGGAGCCAACACTCCATCATGGCGATTTTGTAGTAGTTCACACGTTTTTTAAAACGCTCAAAAAAAGGGATATTGTCTTATGCAAGCATCCTATCACGGGGGTGCAGGTCATAAAGCGTATTGTGCAGGTAAAAAACAGCGTCTACGAGCTTGCGGGTGACAACCTGCAGCAAAGCACAAACTTTCGTGGAATCGCGCGCCAAGCGATTTTAGCAAAACACGCGTTTTCCATAAAAGCACCGCACATGCACCCGTGAGTCTGTTTCACACGCGAGTGTCAAAACAAGGTTTAAAAATGAAGCCTGCAAGAGGATAGATATGGATAAACGTTTGAAAAAGCAACTGCACCGATATCCCTATTATCGGGCGTTCCCGTTTTTTCTTCTGAGCATTGTATTTCTTGTTATTCAGGATTGGGGGCTTTTTCTCGCGTTTCTCGCGCTTGCTATTGGACTTAGCGTAACTGATCGTACCACATTTAAACGCATCACGCCTGCACGAAAAAAACAAGGCTCGCGAAAAAAACGATGAAAACAAAAAAAAGCGTTCTTTGCAGGCTTGGACTGCACGCATGGACAAAACCAGTTTCTAAAACTCAATTCTCTTCAAACGTCATTGAATGGAGAAAAACGTGTTCTCGTTGCAATAGAAGAAAAACGTGGATTACTACAAAATCTGGATAATTGAAAGCGCGTACAAAAAAAGCACGTACATAAACAAGAGCACTATGCCTTCTTGTTTGCTCAACTTCTTTCCTGTCTTAACAAAAAAGAGCATTACAATTGTTAAGAGAAGCATTGTTGGAATAAAAAACCAGAGTGACATGAAACTGATAGGAAGCGCACCAAAAAGAGCGGCACTGCCAATAACAAGCGAGATATTTGTGATGTTGCTTCCAATAACGTTTCCAACAACCAAGTTTCCAAGACCTTTTCGTGCAGCACTAAACGAAACGGACAATTCAGGCAATGACGTGCCAAGTGCAACAATTGATGCGCCAATGATTGTTTGCGAAATCATAAGCATATTTGCAATCCATGCTGCAGAATTTACAAACGCGTTTGCGCCAACAAGCACCGCTGCTAAACTTACTGCTACGATTGCAAGGTCCTTGAAAACACTTTTGCTAAAAGAATGCGCAAAAGAAAATGACCAGACCCTCTTTTGCACAAGAAACTGGGCTGCGCTGCGCGTGATGCGCGTAATAATCCCTCGTGAGGTTATGTGTGCTACAAAGTCTGAAAACTCGTACTCATGCGGTCTGTGACGAATTGAAAGCAAAAACGCCATGTACGCAAAAAAACAAGTAATCAAAATAACCCCTTCAATTTGTGAGAGCCCTCCGTCAATTACGAACGCGTAGAATACTACGCTGATTGCTAAAAGTGCGTAGCCATCACGTTCCAAAACAACCCGGTTTGTTTTAAGAACAAGAAAGAGCGTAGTAAGACCAAGAATGAGTCCTATGTTTGCAATATTACTGCCAATCACGTTTCCAAACGCAAGACCCGCATACCCATTCAGAGCCGCGGTGAGTGTTGCAACAAGCTCTGGCAAGGATGTGCCGATTGCAACAAGGGTGACGCCAATAACAAAATCTGAGATGCCTAATTTTTTTGCAAGACGCGTTGCTGACTCAACAAACGCATCAGAACCTTTGACAAGTAAAACTACGCCAACAATGAGTATGATACTATGCTCAATCATTACCCTTTCAAGGTAATGACACGCGCTTTGTTCATAAATAGGTTTGCGCTGGCTTAGTAATAATTGTTGTCAATACGTTCTTGTTGAACAAGACGCTCATATTCTTCTACTGGAATGGTGGTCATGCGCGTGGTGTCATGTTTGAATACAAAGTAGCGATGCCCGCGAGTAGGAAAGAACGTGTTGAGCAGGGCGGTGAGTTCTGAGGTTTGTTTGAGAAAATTTGAGAATGCATACACCTGCGTTTTATCCTTAATGTTTTGAGCACCATCAAAGAGTTCTACAAAGTCTGAGAGTTCCTCTCTTTTTTCAAGGAGGCTCAGAAAGCCTTCATTGTTATTAAACAGACTCGTATATATTTTTTTGTACGTGTCACTCATGCGTTGCACGTACTCACTGCGCGTGATTTCTTGTAAGTCACAAATCTTAAAGCGGGGTTTCATAGCGTATGCGCATGCAAACAAGCATATAAAAAAACAGTACCCCTGAGAGGCGCTATGTCACGGAGCCTTTTTTGAGCGATTTATGCACGCGAAATCACGTGTGTTACAATCTCTGAGCTGCAGGTTTTGTGCGTTTTGCACCACTGCTCACACTCACGAGCGCGCGCTCGTGCTGTGTACAAAAAGCCGCACACCTCGCACGCAAACACGCGCTGCTTATTGTAAGATTGCTCTTTGACCATTCATTATGCAGAGGATTAACTGTTATAAAAAACCACGCACAAAACAGGTAAAAATATGAAGCGGTTTTTGCGCGCTTACCCCAAAAGGAGGCACACTCATTTCTCACCCGCAGGGCTTTATGGTTGAAGGAAAAGAAGGACATCTCTGATCTACAATAGTAGAAATTAAAGCATGCTTCTAGACCTCATCCGCGTTAATAGTCAAACCCTCCACATCTACAATAGTAGAAATTAAAGCATGCTTCTAGACTTTCGCTGAGAAGGTAGTGAGGGAGTGGATCTACAATAGTAGAAATTAAAGCATGCTTCTAGACAAAAGATTGAGGAAGTTGAGGAGAAAGTATCTACAATAGTAGAAATTAAAGCATGCTTCTAGACTTAAGACGTGGGGCGTTAGTGATTGTAGATCTACAATAGTAGAAATTAAAGCATGCTTCTAGACCGGAATATTTTGAGCGTTGGGTATTGCATCTACAATAGTAGAAATTAAAGCATGCTTCTAGACTTCAAAAAAGTATCATCCGTGACGTTCTCATCTACAATAGTAGAAATTAAAGCATGCTTCTAGACACGTTCAGTGACGTCTGGAACGAAGTACGATCTACAATAGTAGAAATTAAAGCATGCTTCTAGACGCGGATAAACCAAAGCCTAACCGCGGTATATCTACAATAGTAGAAATTAAAGCATGCTTCTAGACCGATTGCAACACGTGCGGGCGCTCATTCATGCATCTACAATAGTAGAAATTAAAGCATGCTTCTAGACTACACCAAATGTGCAATGATTACACATGAATCTACAATAGTAGAAATTAAAGCATGCTTCTAGACCTCGCAGTCCAGACGGGCGCGAGAATTTTAATCTACAATAGTAGAAATTAAAGCATGCTTCTAGACAGTGGTGATTTGAATCTTTATAGCATTTGCTTAATCTCCTCTAGCATACATCATTTTAGACGTTCACCTCTAAAACTCATTTCCAATATAACTGGTTATTTCTATTCTTCTTAAGTCTTTCTTTAACGATGTTAGAGCGGCTAAAGGTAGCGAATTCGTAGATATCAGCGATATTCTCGTATAATATTAGGACTTAGGTTTGCAGATTTAATACATAATCAGGTCAGTTTCTTCATTTTTAGCATAACCAAACCTTAAAATTTGGTTTTCTGCTGTTATTTTGAATATCAAGACGCTATCTCCCTGGCTAAATCGTTTCTCAAACCGATTTTTAATTTCTTCTTGCACTATATCCAAAATCCTTTTACTGTTCCTTATTTCATATACTGAGTATTGCAGTCTTCTTCCATAACTTAAAATAAACTTGGAAAACTCAGTTCTTAGATGGTCTTCTTGAATATCATATGTTAAAATCATCATGTTTCTGCCTCTATGTTAAACACAGGAAAATTGTCCATTCCTTTTCCTTTTATGAATGATCTGTAATAGGCTTGAATATATAGAAATATTTTTTCCTTCTGTTGAAGAATCTCTTTTAAAAACAATTGAGAATACTTTTTATTGAAATTTCTCTTTACATAAAACTGTCCGTTCTTGAAATAAAAGTCGTCTTTATTTATTTGTTTCAGATTAAAGCTTTTTCTTATACGGCGGTCAATGATACACCTAAAAGGCTCTACCAAATCACAGACTAAAGATTTTCTTTGAAAAAAGAGCTTATGGTAAAATCCGCAATATGTGTCAAAGCCGTAAAGTTCCAGATTTGCTTCTATGAAATTAAACAGATAATAATAGCCTATATCCAACAGCAAATTAAAAATGTCATCTTTACATCTTGGCTTTCGACCATTAAAGTTTAGATTCTTGAAATATGTTTCAAAAAACAGTTTTGAAGCTGTTCCCTCAATCCCTAGCAATTCCTGGCTGTTTTGAGCATGGCCAATCTGTTTGAAAAGCCCCTTTATTTTTGATATATTGTTCTTTTCCTTAACGGTTTTGTATCGCAATGAGTTCATTAAACTGATTTGGTTTTTGACTTTGTTGCTGATTATGTGCTTGGCAATTTCTAGATCATTACTATTGGAATATTGCTTTTTTCTCAATAAAAAATTTCCCTTATTATCGGGGATTATAGAAAAATAAGGTTTAAGATTATGCTTGAGAAACACTATGGGAACTGCATATTTCTTTGCATTCTTTATCAGAACAGAAGTTATCGAGAATTCTCCTAAAATAAAAACCATAAAAATTTTGCTGCAAGGATGTTGAAGAACAATTTTATTGTTTTCATCAGTAAGAATAAGATTTGAATTTTTAAGCCTCAGTTTTTTAGAGTTATCACTCTCAATGAAAAGCATTTGCTTTGCCATAAAATCGGGTCTGCTTAGCATGTTTTTAATCTCCTTTATAGTAATCACATAATTCTTTGTAGATGCACATCCCGCATTTGTTGGGGTTTTGGGTAAAATTTTTGTCTTCCAACGAAAAAAGCTTCATTTTTGCTATAACTTCTTTTAATCTATTCTTTTCATTGTTTCCAGGCAATGCAACATCATGAATTTTGTTATCTGAAAGCGAATGAAACCGTATCTTTTTAACTGCATAACCCATCTCTACCAAACAGAAATATTGCGCATACAGTTGCAGGTAATATCCTTCATAAAGTTTTGTTATCTTGTTTTTTCTTTCTGTAAGAATCCTTTTTTCAACATCAAAAAGATCGATTTTGCCACTTACGCCCAGCTCTTCACTGTATACGTCAATACCTTCAAGAATCACTTTTTTTGTTGAATATTTTTGCGTGTCAATAGTCTTGTGGGCATTCTTTCCTTTTGTTTGATACGTGGTATGGTAGAGTGTCTCATCAAAAGAAGAATACAAATTGTGAAAATAGATGCTTCTTGGACAAAATATGAAATCATTTAGGTTTGATATTCTGATGTTTTGCTCCATTTAATTACCTCCAGAAAACCGCCATTCACTCCGCTTACTTTGTCTAAATTAGTCATTTAATAGGCATCTCGCTAGATTCATTAATGTTAACATCACTCTGTTTCGTATTCTCTTTCTGATTTAATTTTCTTGAAGCGAAGATTGGCAATTGTTCATTCCATTTCTCCCTATCATATAACCACAAGTCCCACTCTTTATCAGAAATAAAAAGATCCAAATCAGTTGTTTCTTTACTATCATCCCTCTTGGATTTTGTTTTTTGCTTCCCATCATTTATCCACTGTTTGATATGCTCATACATAACTATTCCTTTACGGGCAATATTATATGCTCCGTTTGCATCAGCATCTATGGGTAAATGTGGTATTTCTTGGCTTTGATATTTACGTGAATCAAAATGTTCTCCTTGTTCATCCCTTATAGGAGAAAGCAAAAAGTTGTCGTCTTGATTTTTATTTGTATCTGCACCATAGAATTTATCTTCTTGTTTTTTAGTGATATCTCCTGAATTTCTGATTTGTTGAATCAGATCAATTACAAAACGAAGTGTTTCCCAAGCAGTGTGCTCATTGACTTTCTTAAGTTCTACTCTTTCTTCAAATTGCTGTCTCAAAGACTTTGAGTTATCAAAATTCTCAAATAATTTGTCTAATAATTCTTTTACATCAAAAGGTTCGATAATATATTCGTTTTTGTCTTTCCCCCTTTTTGCCCTGTAACGTTCCAACGCTTTACCGCCTTTACCAGACCACAATTTCCATTCTTTGCCATTCACATCAGTATATTGAAAGAAATAATCACCACTATAAACGCCAATCTCTGTAAAAGCACTGAGTATTTGTTTTTTAATATCGGCTTCGCTTCCCTTTTTCAGATAAATAGTTTTTCTCCAACCAGTTACAGGATCAGTTACAGAAGTGTAATTGGCACGAGTATACAACATAATGCCAACTTGTTTTCTATTTTCAATATCTCTGTAATTAGTCACTGGTGGCACAAGTTGCAGGGCTTTTGACACAGAACCTATTTTGCCCATATCCGTTACATTTTTATCTACAAGGTAATTCAGCTTTTTAGCCAACGCCAATTCAAACTTTTGATATACTTGTTGCTCGAATTTTTGACGCCTACGTTTAAATCCTGGATTCAAATCTTCCAATACAATGAAAGTGGATTTATAATTACCGTCTTTATCTCTCATCTTTTTGATAATCTCATGGATTACCAACGAAATATAGCCGTCTTTCAAGTTAGATATATTGCCTTTTTGTTGCCAGTTCTCCTGCTTTTTCTTACGTCTATCTGCAGCATTATTTATCTCCTGCAAATAATCTTTATTGTTAATAACATCAAAATGGTCCTGTTCAATGATTTCTCCATTTGCATTAACCAACGAATAGTAAATCAAATGCTTCTCACCACGATCAATGCCCAGAAATTGAATATCTTTTTGAATATCTTTAGTTTGAGTGAAGTTGTCGTTGACAGTTTCTGTAACATTCCTGTTGCCGTATGCCTTAAAATTCAATGTAATTGGGCAATGCAAGAAGAATTTATTAGTTGTAAATCTTTTATCTTTAACAATGTCATGTTTTAATTTTTTTATAGTAACTCTATTTTCATCAATCTCGTTGTTTTTATCTAAATAAGCCTTTGCCTCATCACTTAATGCTTCAATTGATTTATTCTTATTGGCAAACAAACGTAATTCATCATGAATTTTGTACGGAATTGTTTTGTTTGTTTCTTTTTCTCGTCTGTTGAGTACATAATCTTTAGTTGTGTGTGCGGGACTTTTTTTGATTCCTTTGGCAAGATTTCTGAAAAATATTTCAGATTCTCCATTAAGTTTATAGATCACATTTCTCTTGTTTTCTTCACTAAACAACATTTTCCAATAATAAGTGTGTATGTTATCTTTACCCCTAACAGTTTTTCTTTGAGAGAAATCCTTGTTGTAAATTTGAAACAGAAATACTTTCCCTTCATCAATAAATTCCAGTAATTTTTTCCAAGAAGTGTTTTCCTCCTTTATTTGATAACACGATACCTCTGTGTCATGATAGAACTCTGCAATGTCTTTGTATTCAGATGTTTTTTTCCAATCAAAATTAAAGTGTTTGTATGAATCGTGTTTTAAAAATCCTTTTTTAAAATAATCAATTAATTTTCCCAATGATATTTTATATTCTTCTTCGTTCTTTTTTCGGTGTTCTGTTCTGAATTTACCCGTATCATAAATGTCAAGTATATCATTAATTGGTAAATTGTATTTTTCCACCGCAGGTGCAAAACTATCTCCCTTTGAACGGATGAATAAACGTGGTGTATTCTTATTATCTGGTTTTTGAAAATCAAGGATTATCCTTGTTGCGGTTTCACCATTTGGCTGCTTTAGTGTTTTAATATCTTCTTTTGATAAATTGTAATTAATCGCTAAATAATAAAGCCCATCTTTTTTATATAGAAGTCCTGCCTTTTTGGCATAATCTGGTGGCCATCCACCAAGAAAAGAACTGCTTTCAAAGTTCAGTTTCAGCTTGTTTTTCTTTGCATCTTCCTGTGGTTTCTTGCTTAGGTAATTTCTCACCAAATCGTACCAATCAAACCAGTTGGAATCATCCGCACGTAGCAAAGCAGAAAGTATATTGGTCAGTTCAGGGTTAATGCTGTTTCCTTTTACCTTGCTCTCCTTTACTTCAAAATATTTCACAATCCACAGCAACCACTTTGATCTATCCAGCCATTCTTTTATCTGTAGAATATTGTTTTCATTTTTATAGTCGATTATTTTTAAAGCATCTTCTGATTTCTCGCAAAATTCCTTTGCCAACTTTTGCATATCTGCGCAAATAAGCTTGATAAGATTTTGGCTTGGTGTAAGCTTCTCATCAATTAAATCTTTATATTCTTCTAAAATATGTTCCCTGAAAAAGTCTTTACTCCAACCTTGAACAGCATCATGATTCAAAATTTCAAACAACCCCGACAGCTCAACGGCATCGTTTATTTTCAGTTGTTCTTCTCGCTCTTTGTTGTAGGTTGCAACTGATTTTAATGTTTCTTTTAACCCTTTGTCTTTTCCTTGTAGATCAGTTTGAATGCGATCTTTTATATCATGCCAGTTTGCTAAATACTTATTAGAAATCTTATCAACTGCTGCTTTCGACCAATAGGTGCCCTCCCAATCATTGTTTTCTCTTAACCATTCTATGAATGTGTAAATGGTGATTAGGGTATCATCGATTTGTTCGGCAAAATATTTTTCACCAGCTTTACTTATTTTGCTCAATTTTTCTTTGAGTTCCGTATCATCTTTAATTTGCTCAAACAAACTTTGTTTACCACATCCAATCTGTTTAAATAAGGTTTTGAACTGTGACAATTTTTTAAAATCCTTTTCGTCTTTTCTTTCCTGATTATACAAATTTATCAGCAGATTGTAATGTCCCATGACTCTGTTGTATTCGTCAATTCCTTCTTGAGAAAGATATTTTGGAAACTTATCAAGATTAAACCAGTCTTCGCTTACGGGTTGTGCCTCAATCAGTTGATTGGTTTTTGCATCTTTTATTTGTATAGTCCCGCGATTATCTTTCAAGTATTGATAAGCTTTTAGATATTCTTCTTTTCGGGAAACAATTGTTTCTGTGCGGGTATCATTTTTTTTCTTTTTCTGAACCTTTCCGATTAAAAACTGAATGACGTTATCACAAAATTTAGGCAAGTTTTCATGAACTATTCTCGTAGCTACTGCCGTGCTTGCTTCTTTTTTATATTCATAATAATTAGACCTATTGGTATTATACCCTGAAAAATATCCAAAGAAACCCTCAAATTCTTCGATATGTGCCCATAATTCTACATTATCTTTATATTGCTCTGACAAATACCCTATGATTTCTGCTTTTGCTGTTGGAACCCCGTTTTTTATTTCAAATAAAGGCTTCTCTTCTTCTTCTTTCTTCTTAGTTATTTTGGTTATCTTGTATGTCTTAACAGTTTTTTCAAAAGTCTTGCCTATTTGTTCCCGTAATTTCTTTTCAAAACCATCCAACTTTTTTTCTTTGCCTTTTTTGTATTCTTCAAAATATTCTGAAAAATCAATCTGTTTCGCTTCGTCTGAAGTCAAACTCTTATTAATTATATCTTCATGTATCTTGTCTAAGACAGGTTTTAGAGCATCATAAGCTGCTTTAATCAGTCTATCCTTCTCAATAATTTTCGTGAGTAATTCAGTTGCATCTTCAGGTGATAATACCACTCCATCCTTCCCAATTGGTCTTAACTCAAACCTCAAAGTTTTCGATAAGCTGTACAAATTTGTAAATTTATCCCATTTGCCTTTTTTGTTCATGCTCTAACCGCCACAGGAACTCTTATATTTCCAGAAAAAATGGTTTTTTCAATCATGTTATGCCTCGCTCATTTTCTATATGAATAGTACATTAAAAGGATTAAATCTTTTTCGGAGGTGAAATCATGCCCAAAATAGAGCTTGAAATCAAAACCCAACTTGAAAAGGACATTAAAGAAGCTTTTGAGGTGAACTCAAGGCTTCTAGCTACAATTCAAAGGCTGAGTGGTTGAGAGAGCAAATACGGAATGTCCTTACAAGATAGCTTATTGTTTTTTTGCTGGGAAACACCCTTCAAGACAGTAGACAGTTAATTTGCCTACACAATTGTCTCTTTCACAGATAGATGCCATATTACATGAAGTGCACAATTTACTGGTCAATTCACTTTTATCTAACTTAAGAGTTCCTTGTTTATCGTGCAATTCATGCAAGAGCTTGAGGTATTTGCCTTCTGCAATTCTTGGCACCCCATCCTTGTTTTTTAGTCCTATCCATTCGTATAGCCTTTTACCGCCTTTTGATGAATTGCATTTTTTACAGATTTTTATTGCATTGTCAGCAATATCTGGCCCACCGCAAGACCTGGGCAAAATATGCTCAACTGTTAGATCTTCCTTTGAACCACAATAAATACATTTATTTGGTTTTTCATGTTCCTTAACCCACTCTCTAATGGCAGTTGACCAAGTTATTTTGCCGTCTCTCAAAGCAATAAAACGGTCCATTTGGAAGGCTCTTTGATTTATTCCAAAACCTGCAGATTTGGAAATAAGTTTAGCATACTGCCAGAAAATCTCATCCTTTATTGTCTTCACAATTGCTGGTGGCATAATTAACCTCCTTTTCGTCTATAAAGCCTACTTCCTCCATAGACCTTAATTCTTAGTGTGCATAAGCGCAGGGAGAGGGATTCGAACCCTCGCCTCCCGAAGGAGACTGGCTCTCCAAGCCAGCGCCGTAGACCACTTGGCTATCCCTGCAAAGAGTAACACAACAGAATAAGTGTGCGTTTTTAAAGGTTTTAGGCGTTTACTGGTATAAGCCAAAAAATGATTTTGTTTCATTAACCGCGCCAGATACAACACCTAATAATGTTTCCATCTGAAACTTGAATTGGCCAAACGCAAAATGAAGCGGGCGCGCAGGGTCTGAGAAGGGTTTTTCTTTTGGCTCATTCCACACATTTATTTTTCTGCCATAAAAATAATTCTCATAAAAACGCGCAAGCACTTTTAAAAAAGGATTTGACTCCCAGTCTTTATTTCCCGACATAAGATTTGCATTGAATTTCATCTTAAACACGCCTTGCGGGATTGTTGTTTTCACTCCATTTTGCAGGACTTCAACATCGCGCACGCCAAACAGAGTAAAACCCACTTTTATCTTGAATTGCGTGTAACTGCCCGATTTCTTTGTGCACTCCCACTTGATGAGGATATCTTCTCCGCTAACTGAGCGAACAACCCGGTATTCGGTTTCCTGCACCCTAAATCCCAAATCATTAAAGTAGTCCCATAAAAGCCTGTACAAATCGTTATAGTCCGCAGGCCCTATATAGTCTGCTTTTTGTTCAAAAATCGCGTCTTCATTCATCTATAGGTTTACCGTTTTTTGATGCATAAAAACATTATGACGCAAAAAAAAGGGTGGTAAAATTAGTAAAAAGACATAACACTCAAAAGAATGCGCTACTCAGACCTACTTGTAGTTGTCACATGAAATGCCGTTTGGTTTGTAGCATTTGTAGAATTAGTAATATTCAACGCTGAACCGGTAAGCACGGATAAAAAGAAGACAGAGAATAATAGACTAAAAATGAACGACAGTCGTCTTTTGTTCATTCAACCTCCGCTACGGAATACATATTACTCATATATAAAACCCTATGAAAATCTACCAAACACGAAACGAAGGAAAATCCATTACAATAGATTTTTATATTCTGAGAAGACAGGGTTAACTATGAAAAAGGAAGCATTATTCCTACTCACACTATTTTTTATAAGTGGCTGCACAACAGTTTTACAGGGAGTTGAATCAAAACCACTGACTGCAGATAATTTTTCATTTAATGTCCCAGATGATATACTTGAAGAAGTTAACAGTAATGGACAAGCAAAAGTCAAGATAGTTACAAAGAATATTACCACTACGCAAGATTTAGAAGAAAAAATATTGAACGAACTAACCACTGATGACATTGAATTCGTACTTCCATCAACAACTTCACTCACTGCAGTTTACGCATACCTTACTTCAAGCGGATTTCACAAACTCAAAAACAATCAGTACATAGAATCTATTGGACGAGAAGAAGTGTTAACAGTAAATCCTCCTAAAGAAACAGATTCTCTAATCAGTTAATAATCTACCAAGGGGAAACAAAAGAAAATTTATATTGCTAGAACTCAATATAAAATTTACATGCTACATCCAATTCTTGAAAACAAATATTTTCTCATTTTAACAGGAATTGGAATAGGTATTATACTCTCTCTCTCAACAATCATTCTAATAACTATATATCTAGAAAACATGACACAACCAGAAAGCAAAGTAGGAGCAATAGCGCCCATAAAACAAAATGCTGATATCACTGCAAACGCAGGGATAGCATGTAGAGCAAATAGGGGACTAGAATGCGCAGAAGAGTGCACTACCTACATACTCCCCAGTGGCAACACAACTACTAACCAAAGTGAAGCACCATATGGACAATCTATAGGCTGCCAAGAAACAGTGAATATATACTGTTGTCTAAACTAGTGAGCTCTCACTCCCCTGTTTCGTTTTTAGTTTTTGAACCCTTACTAACAGGTTTTTGCCTTTTTTTAAACTCTTGTGAGTGGGCTTACAGAGAGTTGAACCCCGACGAGTGGCGCTCATAAATGACGTGGCGTTATGAAAAAGCATAAAAGCAATTACGGTTTTTGAATTGTTTACTATGACCTGTGATTTTTGCAGTCAAGACGAAATCGACACGTGCCAGTACTGCGGCAGACTCTTTTGTGAAGAACATGGAACTGACAACGCGTGCACTGAATGTAGAGACGAGTTTGATGAAAGCAAACTTGACGATATTGAAGACGCCGAAAACGCGGACTTCACCAAGACCTAACCCAAGCAAGTGCAATCTTTAAAACTACAAATAACCATCCTCTCTACAGACACAACATGCTTGACCTATCAGACAATTTCTCCCTTAACGCAGAAGAAGTGGTCACGAGCCGAACCTGCGTTACTGCCCAAAGCGGTGCGGGAAAAAGCTATCTTATTGGGGTTTTGTGCGAAGAATTGCTCAAAAAAGAATGGCCCTTCTGCATTATCGACCCTGAAGGAGAATACTCCTCGCTCAAACAAAAATTCAATCTCTTATGGGTTGGCGGAGAAAACAGCGACGTACCCCTTGAAACGTGCGACCTTGCAAAACTCGCAAAAACAGCAATCACCGACTACTACCCGCTCATCCTTGATGTGAGCGAAGCAAAAAACCCAAAAGCAGTTGTTAACACGTTTTGCGAACACCTTTTTCAAGCAGAAACAAAACTGCGAAAACCATACCTGCTCATTGTTGAAGAAGCAGACAAATTTGCTCCGCAAAAAGGCAACAACGACGTGCGCATCATTCATGACATTGCACGGCGCGGACGAAAACGAGGGCTTGGTCTTCTGCTTGCAACGCAACGGCCCGCGTTTATTGACAAAGACGTGCTCAGCCAGTGCAACAATCAAATGATTGGAAAACTCACGCTCAAAAATGACCTTGACGCAGTCAAACTCTTTTTTGAAAGCACACAAGAACTCAAAACACTCATGACCCTTGAACCCGGCTACTTCTACTTCATGGGCGACTTTGTTGACACAAAAGCGCTTATCAAATCGCGAGAACGACTCACCAAACACCAAGGCTACACACCCTTTGCGCGCACGGTTGGCGCGATTAACGTAAAAAACATTGCTCAACGCGTTGAACGAAAAGATGCGTCAAACGCTGAGCGAATCAAACCCGTTCTCTCTGAGCAGGAAGCACAAGCACGCATACGTCTTAAAAAACGATTTGTCTTTTTTGGAAGACCTCTTGAAAAAATAAACAGCATCACGCGTATTGAACGACCCCTTCTCAAAACGCGCGTAAAAGTGATTCTTGGAAAGCGCATTCGCGACCTTACTATTATATTTGACGGCATCACCGGCATTCCAATCCAATACAGAAATGGCATCATCTTTCTCAAACAATACTCACCGCTCATTGGCCTTGACCAGGACGAAGTAAACACGCTCTTCCACCTTATTGGCAGAGGCTCAGGAACCATACGGGACGTTGTGCACATGATACGCGGCTCAGATTCAGGCATTCGCCGCGCGATTCAAAAACTCTACAAACACAAACTCATAACGCGTATTGGAAAAATCGAAAATGCGCACGTCTACAAACCCCTCGTATACGTGCCCTGGGTTAAGCGCGTGCAATTTTTTGACACTGAGTTTCCAAAAGGCGAGCCTGCAAAACAAGAAAAAACACCGTTCACCCTTGAGCAAGCACGAGAATTTGTCAAAGGCGTTGATGCCAACGCTGAAATCGTGAGCTCGTCTGTTGTGTACTACCCCTTCTACAAAGTCACCATAAAAGCAAAGAAAACGGAGCGAACCGTATTTGTCGACGGGGTTTCAGGACGAAAAATCCGATTCTACAAAGCACAACACATACAGGAATAAAAAAAAGGAGTGGGAAAAAAAGAGATTCCCCAACCGCATTGAGGACAGTTAAGCCGTTCTCGTGAACGAAGCAAAAAACATTATTTTTTTGCTTTCTTTTTTGGTGCTGCCTTTTTTGCCGGTTTTTTTGCTGGCTTTTTCATTGCCTTTTTTGCCGGTTTCTTAGCAGAAGCCTTTTTCATCATACTGAAAAACACCCCCCCATTGTATTCATTTCAATACCAAAATGGTATACTCTGCTTATGCGCAGACCATGTTTAAAAATAAATCGGAAAGAGAAAAAGGCTAACTGCTTTATTCTATGATTTCCATTTCGATGTTGACATCTTTTGGAATTGGAATTCTCATCACGTAACGAAGCGCTTTTTCATTTACATCAAGGTCAATAAGCCGCTTGTGAATACGCATTTCCCATGTCTCATATGACTCACGACCCTCGCCACACGGGCTTTTTCGAACAGGGACTTTAAGCCGCTTTGTTGGAAGAGGAATAGGTCCACTAAGCTTAACTCCTGCCTTTTTGGCAATATCTTTGATTTCAGTACACACGCCTTCCAGCTTGCGTACATCTGTTGAAAAGAGCTTAATGACTGCTTTTCCCATTACTTGGCACTAAACACGCATATGGTTTTTAAAGATTACTGTTAGATGCCTACGAACAAAACAATGTAATGCCCGCAAAAACAAAAAATACCGTTATAATCCCCGATTAGAAGCGGAAAAGGATATTAAAACCTTAACAATACTTAAACAAAACAGCTTAGTGTATGACTCTTCTTTTTTTGTGAAAAACAAAAAAATGTTTTTGGTTGCGCTTTAATTTCTTTTTTGAAACTAATTTTTTTGACAAAATCTCATCACGCTCAAGCCAAAAGAGCCTCATAATGAATATAAGCCCAAAAAATGACACCGCGCTTGCAAGCATGAATGTGTACTTAAAACCAATGTAGTCTGCAATAGCAGCGCCAATAATGCCGGTTATGGCAATGCCAAAACCAATGAGCGCAGAGTATGAACTCCACTCAAAACTCTCATGATTCTTATCAAGATGCGTGACCCACAACGCAATCCACGCAGGGTACGCAAGTGCAACACCAACACCGTACAGTACCTGAAGCATGTATATCATCCAGATGTGGTCTGCAAAGATGTAGAGAAGCGGAATTGCAACAATAATAATAGAGCCCAGCATCAACCAAATAGTATCATGGTCATGCGAATCAATAAACCGTGAAAAAGGGAGCTGAATGATATTTTTTACCACAAAAAAAAGCGTGCTTGCAAATCCTGCAGCAAAAATCGTTCCCCCAATAATATTGTCCTTAATAAAAATTGCAAGAATAGGGGTCATCAGACCAAAACCAGATAGTATAAAAAAGTCAGACATCATCAAAAGTAAGATAACCAGATTCATCACCTTCCTAAAGAGCTGAACAAAGATAAAAAACTATCCAGAAAATAACAATAGTTAAAAGTATAGTATAACTCAGTTATAGTATGGCTGATTTTGATATCGAATACAAGCAAGGATGGCATGATAATACAAAACCCTATGAAAACTTTGGCTACGGCCTTACTGAGGACATTGTTCGAAAAATTTCAGCACGAAAACAAGAACCCGCGTGGATGCTTCAAAAACGCCTCAAAGGATTGGAATTATTTTTAGAAAAACCCATGATTCGCTGGGGTGATTCACAACTGCTCAACGCACTTGATTTTGATACAATTCAATATTATGTAAACCCTATAAAAAAAGCTGGGCGCTCATGGGAAGATGTTCCAGAAAATATTAAAAACAGTTTTGAACGCCTTGGCATCCCTGAAGCTGAGCGAAAATACTTTGCCGGCGTTGGCGCGCAATACGACAGCGAAGTTGTGTATCATGGATTGCGCCAAGAACTTCAAGACAAAGGCGTTATTTTTCTTTCCATGGATGAGGGACTCAAACAATACCCAGACAGGGTAAAACAGTATTTTGGCAAAATCATCCCGCCGCATGACAATAAGTTTGCCGCTCTCAACACTGCAGTATGGAGCGGCGGCTCGTTTGTGTACGTGCCAAAGGATGTGCAACTTAACGACTTTCCCCTGCAGGCCTACTTTAGAATTAATGCCAAAAATGCAGGCCAATTTGAGCGAACACTCATCATTGCTGAACCTGGCTCAAAAGTGCACTACATTGAAGGCTGCACCGCACCAGTGTACTCCGAAAACGCGCTGCACTCTGCTGTAGTTGAGCTTATTGCAAAAAAAGATTCACACCTTCGTTACACCACCGTTCAGAATTGGTCAAATGACGTGTACAACCTCGTTACCAAACGCGCTCACGCATATGAAGGCGCGTTAGTCGAATGGGTTGACGGCAACATCGGCTCAAAACTCACCATGAAATACCCTAGTGTGTACTTGCTTGGCAAGGGAGCGCGAGGCGAAGTCCTGTCTGTTGCGTACGCAGGAAACGGCCAGCACCAGGATACTGGAGCAAAAATGATTCACTTAGCGCCAAACACGAGCTCACGTATTATTGCAAAAAGCATTTCAAAAGGAACAGGAAAAACCACCTATCGCGGACTCGTGCGCGTTGAGCGCAGCGCAGATAACGTTAAATCAAGCGTGCAGTGTGATGCGCTGCTTCTTAATGATTACTCACAAAGTGATACCTTTCCTATTATGGAAATTGATAATGAAAACGCGCAGATAAGCCATGAAGCAACAGTTGGAAAAATTGGTGATGACGAACTTTTTTACGTACAGACACGCGGCATTCCTGAAAATGAAGCGCTGAGTCTTCTTGTAAACGGTTTTTTTGAACCATTTTCAAAACAGTTACCCATGGATTATGCAATAGAGCTTAACCGTTTGATTGAGCATGAAATGAAAGGCGCAATTGGTTAGTCAAGCATTTTCCATAAATAGAGGGCTGCGAGGGTGCGATACGGCGCCCAGACCCGGCTTAGTTCTTCAACGCGTTTTGGTTTTGGCAGCTCTTCAAAACCATAGAGTGTTTGCACCGCTTTTCTAAGCCCCAAGTCACCTGCTGAAAACACGTCTAAACGTTTGAGCGAGAACATTAAAAACATTTCAACACTCCATTGACCAATGCCTTTGACTTTTACGAGTTCGTCAATGATTTCTTGATTTGTCATGTTCAAAAAATCAGTGCGCACGTGATTATGAGCAAACTTTTCTGCTAAATCTTTTAGATACGTTTTTTTCTGATTGCTCAAACCAACCCCATCCAAATCAGCAGTCAGGACTTCTTTTGGAGCAATTGGTGTGCGTTCTTTTACCCGATTCCAGATAGTGATGGCAGCTTTTGTTGACAATTGCTGAAACACAATGCTTCGACAAAGCATTTGAAAATAATCATCATTTGCTGCCCATGAAAAATCAATGTCACCAAGCTCATCAATTACGCGCGCTAGTTTCTCATCTTTTGCTTTGAGTTCATTACTCTCGTTTTCAAACATATTCTGCTAATTCCTTACGCTTTGATAGACTAAAACATTGTGCATTCTTTGAAATATCATAACACGTCACGCACTAGACAAATGTTGCACGCAAAACTCTTTTTTATGACGTATCCTCCTCTTACCTGTGTTTTTAAGTATTGTATGAAAACAACGCATTACGCGCGCTCATTGCTAAACATGAAGCGAAGCGAATAGTCTTTTTTCTTGCTGGGTCCAAGCACATCAAAACCCTGCGTATCCAAAAAATAGGTGTCATCAGATACGGGTAATTTCAGGAGCGTGCTAACCGGTTCTATGCACACGTAATCTGCGCCTTTCGGGCTCCACACAACAAGATTGTTAAAATCATCAGACTGGTAGTGAATCTGGTAATTCCCGTTCATGTAGTGCAATTGTGAAACACCCTTCAAAAGCAGTGCGTGGTTTGGTTTCATCTCTGATGCTCGTATCACTTCACTAAGGGTAAAACCATTAATGCCCTGCACAAACATACCATCAGAAACATCTCCGCCAATCAAAAACGCAGGATGCCATGCAAACATGAAAGGCATGGGCTGGAGTGAATTATTAGTAATTGAAAAATCCACTTCAAGCGCGCCATCTTCTTTTGGGTTGAATGTTTTTTCAAGAAGATAGGCCAAGAATGAAACGTGCTCTGGTCGTGAGTGGTCTGCTGCGTATTTTCTGTTAACAACGGGCTCGCCCCAATACAATTGATAGAAGCGCGCGTCTCCTGAACGAATAAAATCAAGATTCGGCGCAATGCCATGCTGATCATGCGAAAAAACATGGTCGCCCACGCGAATCTCGCTACGCGGTCCTACTGGTCCAAACACCGGAAAACACAGGTGTTCTTTTCGCTGTTGTGAACAAAACTCAGTGTCATCGTGTAAGAGACTGGTGAGTGTTCCTTTTACATAGGTAAGTTTCATTGTTCAAGCACATTACTAATTAGTTTTTAAAGCTTGTGTACGAGAAAAAATAAGAGAAAAAAGGGGGTTTTTAAACCCCTCTTTTTTTGCTACTTTAAAAGGTTTTTACCTTTTTTCAAGGATTTTTGTGCAGATTCCTGCAGCAACGGTTTGACCCATGTCTCGAATAGCAAATGAAGCCATTTGAGGAATAACTCCTCGTTCTTCAATGACCATTGGCTTTGTAGGCTCGAGTTCAACAATTGCAGCGTCACCGTTTCGGAGGAATTCAGGATTCTCTTCTTTTACTGCACCAGTTCGTGGGTCAAGTTTTTGCTTGAGTTTTACGAACTTGCACGCGACTTGCGCGGTGTGGCAGTGGAAGACTGGAGTGTATCCGGGGGTAAGCACGGTTGGGTGTCGTAGCACAAAGATTCGTGCTTCAAATCGTTTTGCAACGGTTGGAGGCTGGTCTGGAGTACCGACAACGTCACCACGGCGGATGTCTTCTTTTGCAACGCCTCGAACGTTGAAACCAACGTTGTCTCCAGGCTCTGCTTTCTCAA
This sequence comes from archaeon CG10_big_fil_rev_8_21_14_0_10_43_11, assembly GCA_002763265.1. Taxonomy (NCBI): domain Archaea; species archaeon CG10_big_fil_rev_8_21_14_0_10_43_11. Next base: position 33,477 of record PEZQ01000008.1, read on the forward strand.
TTTCCTCATGGTGCATTTCAATGCTCTTTACTTCGCCTTGCGCGCCGCTTGGCATGAAGACGATTTTTTGACCTTTCTTGAAAACGCCTGTTTCAACTTTTCCTACTGGAACAGTTCCAATACCTTTAATTGAGTACACGTCTTGGATTGGAAGTCTAAGTGGAAGTTCCACTGGAGCTTCAGGGATTACAAAGTTGTCAAATGCTTCTTTAAGAGTTGGACCACTGTACCAGGTAAGCTTATCTCCTTTTGCAATGATGTTGTCTCCGCCAATAGCTGAGGTTGGAATCATTTGCACTTTGCTCATGTCGTAGCCAACGCTTTTGAGAAGTTCAGTAACTTCTTTTTTGACTGCGTCATATTTTGCCTGGTCATAGTTGATAGTATCTACTTTGTTAAGTGCAACAATCAATTGTCCAATGCCAAGCACACGAGCCAAGTACGCGTGTTCGCGAGTCTGGTCTTGGATGCCGTCTTTTGTTGAAACAACAAGAACTGCAGCGTCAGCTTGTGATGCGCCAGTAATCATGTTTTTCACAAAGTCCTTGTGACCCGGTGCGTCGATAACCGTAAATTCGTATTTATCAGTGTCGAATTTCTTGTGAGCAAGCTCAATTGTGATACCTTTTTTACGTTCTTCTTTGCTCAAATCGACTGCGTACGCGTATTCCCACGTACCTTTACCGTATTCAGCAGCTTCTGCTCTGAATTTTTCTAGTTGTTGTTTGGAAACTACTCCTGTCTCTACAAATAGCCTTCCAATAAGGGTTGATTTTCCATGGTCAATGTGACCGATGAAAATCAGATTCAAGTGCGGTTTTTGCTTTGCCATATTCTATTCACCATATGTTTAATTATTAATATTAATAAAGAGAAACAAAAAACTACCCCTTTTTAAACATTTCTGACTAGAGTCAAAAATGCATAAAAAAAAGCAGTAAAAACGCGTTTTCGGTTCATACAAGCCAGCGTCTGCCGTCTGCGCGCATCAATGAAAATAGCTCAGACGGACCTTTACTTCCCGGATAGTAGTATACAAGGCGCGGCGAGTCAAGAGCACGCATCACCTGCTCATACACCGCCCAGCACGCTTCAGCTTCCTCGCCGGTTACAAAACCTTTATTGTCAAAGCGAATAACGCGATAGAGTAATCGGTCATAGGGATGCGCGTGTTTTTTTCGCAGGTCTTTGTTTTCCAAAAAACTCATAAATACCGGTTCAAGCATGTCATCTTTAAAGGAGTGGTACACATTAAAACGCACGCTCACGCCCTCATCTCCAGAGATAGTGATAAGAATCGAGTTTGGGAGCACTCCTTTTTTGAAAATTTTAGAATCACTTTTTTTAAGACGAATATAGATGCGGGTCACTTTCTCGTCTAAACCCTTTCCGCTCTTAAAATAAAATGGCACGCCACGCCAGCGCTCGTTATCAACAAAGAGCTTAAGCCCCATGCACGTTTCAATTGAGGAATCAGTTCCCAAATCCTTACAAAAACCATGATATTGACCTTTGACAAGAAAACACGTTTCATCAAGCGTGATGTTTTTTAAAAAATCAACCTTGCTTTTTGAGAGGTCCTCTCGTTTAAGCGAGTCAGGTTCCTCAATACCAACAAGGCTTGCAAGCTGCAATAAATGGGTTTGAAACATATCTTTTAGCACGCCACTATCCCCAAAATAGGCGTTTCTGCCCTCAAGACCGATTTTTTCGTTTGCAATGATTTGCACGTGGTCTATGAAATCCTTATTCCAAATCTTTTCAAAAAAATGGTTTGAAAAGCGCACGGCAAGAATGTTTCGAACCATCTTATAATTGAGGTAGTGGTCAATCCGGTACACTTTTTCCTCACTACCTTGCTCTAAAATAAGCGTGTTAAGGGTTTTGCATGAGGCTGCATCCATGCCGAATGGTTTTTCAAACGCAATGCGGGACTCATCATCAAAAGCAAACAGCCCTGAGTGCATGAGTTGGGTGAGCGCGTTTTCAAAAAGCATCGGATGCAAGCTTAAGTAGAAAATAATGTTTCCTGCATAGTCTGCTTTTAATTGTTTCAAATAGCTTTCAACATGGTCTAAACCGCCAGGCTCGTGCATGTCAACACGTTGGTAGAAGAATTTTTTGAGAAACTGATTATTGCATTTAAAATTAGTTGATTCAAACACGATTCTTCGAAAATGAGCGTCAGTTAATGTGCTTCGAGCAATGCCAACAACCTTGAAGTCGCGTGAAATCTTTTTTGAACGAACCAGACGAAAGAGTGCTGAATACAGTTTTCTTTTTGCCAAATCTCCTGTTGCACCAAAAAGAACAAGAACAAATGGGTCGCGTCTAATTCTACCCATACTATTGAACAAGACACGCGAACTATAAAAGACTAGTCATGGCAAAAAAAAAATGGGGGCGCAAGACGGGGTTAGTACTGTGTTTGTGCAAGCCCTTTTCGTTCACGAATCTTTGTAATAACATCTGTTTGCATTGAGTGAGGCAATTGTTCGAAGCGAACGTCTTTTAAGCTCCACACTGCGCGACCACTGCTTGCGCTGCGCAATTCACTTGTAAACCCAAATGATTCTGCAACAGGCATTTTTGCCATCATAACCAGATATCTATCGGTCTGGTCCATGTCAAGAATGCTTCCGCGCCGTGACTGCACAAGCTTTGTGAGCGCACCCATAACTTCTACAGGACTGTCAATGCGAATTTCGCGAACAGGCTCGAACATAATAGGTGCGGCATGTTCAAATGCAACACGAATACCCTCCCTAACTGCAGGCAGCACTTGAGCCGGTCCGCGGTGAATCGCGTCCTCGTGGAGTTTAACATCCATGAGTTTAACTTTCACACCAATAACCGGTTCGCGTGAAAGAGGTCCTGAGCGCACAATTTCTTTAAACGCATCAATAACCATTGGCAGGACTTCGCGAATCTGCACAATACCCTTTGTCATGTCAAGAAACGCACAACTTTCATAGAGTGATTTAACTGCGCGCGCTTCATCTTTGTCCATGCCAAGTTCATGGAATTCTTTCCAGATTTCCTTGTCCTTTGGCTTGATGTCCATGTTCTCAAGCTTTCCGTTTCGAAGCGCATCATACACGCTTGCGTCAAGTGGCTCTACTATGAGGTAGAACTTATTGTGCTTGTTTGGACTTTTTCCTTCTGCTTCAGGGGACGTTTTAGTAACTGATTCACGATATACTACGATTGGCTCTGACGTTTGGATTTCAACACCCTTGTATTTCTGGATTTTTTGCTCAATCCATTCAAGGTGCAGTTCGCCAAGACCGCTCATCAAGTGTTCGCCAGTTTCCTCATAAATCTGGATGCGAATGGTTGGGTCTTCTTTTTCAATTCCGCGCAAAACCTCAATGAGTTTTGGCAAGTCTTTTGGATTCTTTGCTTCAACTGCTTTTGTCACAACCGGCTCGAAAATGTGGCTGATAGCTTCAAAGGGCTCAATCATTATGTTAGAAATTGTTTCGCCAGAAAACGTGTCTTTAAGACCTACAATTGCAACGATGTTTCCTGCAATTGCTTCATCAATGGTAACACGTTGATTTCCTTTGTACATAGCAACTTGCTGGATACGCTCTTCGCGACCACCCTTAACCAATTTCACGGTATCGCCTTGCTTGAGCTTTCCTGAAAAGATGCGGCCTGTTGCGACTTCACCATACTCGTCAACCGTGACTTTAGTTACTTCAAGAATAAGCGGTCCGACTGAACTGCACGCAAGAAGCGCTTTTCCAACGTCACTTTCCAAATCACCCTTCCAAATAGTAGGGATACGGTATTGCTGCGCTTGTTTTGGGTTTGGAAAGTGCGTGATTGCCATATCAAGAAGGATTTCGTGAAGTGGTGCTTTTTTTGCGAGTTCTTGGACTTTTTCTTTATCATCGCTGTTGTATGCTTCAATAATGTCTTTGAAGGTAAGTCCGCGCTCATGCATGGCAGGAAGGCTTAATGCCCACTTATCAATTGCTGAACCAAACGCAACACTGCCGTCACCAACTTGCACGAGCCATTCGGCAAGTTTGTCTTTTGGCGCGTACGTCTTGATAAGCTCATTGACGCTGTTAATCCAGTGGATAAAGCGTTGCTGCATTTCTTCTGGTTTAAGTTTTAACTCCTTAATGAGTCTGTCAACTTTGTTAATGAAAAGAACGGGTTTAACACGCTCTTTGAGGGCTTGGCGAAGAACGGTTTCAGTTTGCGGCATTGCACCTTCAACTGCACAAAGCACAACAAGCGCGCCGTCAACAGCACGCATTGCGCGCGTAACGTCACCGCCAAAGTCCAC
>PEZQ01000008.1:37787-82427 GCA_002763265.1 archaeon CG10_big_fil_rev_8_21_14_0_10_43_11
CTTGAATCGTGATGCCTCGCTCTTGCTCTTCCTCAAGAAAGTCAAGCGCGCGCGCTTCTCCTGCTACTTTTTCACTGAGCATGCCTGCTCCTGAAAGAAGCGAGTCTGAGAGCGTGGTTTTTCCATGGTCAATGTGAGCTACAATACCCATGTTTCGGATTTTTGTAGGCTCGCTCATCAATTCCTTAATCTTTTGTGAATTATCCTTCTTTGCCATACTAACACCATTAATACGAGTAGTCAAACTAAACTCACATAGCTTTTTAATGCTTGTGGTACGCCCTTATTTTCCTGCTGACCCTACACATGCAAACCGCCTTTTTTAAAACATGACTCGTGTAGGTAACAACAAACCAATGCTTTAAAAAAAAAGCGTGCGCAAAAAACCCGGGCTAACTCACTACTCGCGCGTGGTTAACAAGAGTTAAAAAGAGTTAGTGCGCATAGTTTAGAGGCATTTCTTGAAATACGCTCCTGAAGGATAATCATGACAAACAGAAGCGATGAACGTAAAACTCTTGAAAAACTTGTTGACACAAAAAATATGTCTAGTCAGGTGCCTGATTGGACTGCATACGAGAATGGATGGTGCAAAGACCCGCGCGACCAGACGTGGATTTACATCCAAAATGGCAAACCCTTGTTTGGAGGGTATGGAAAAACAGAATTACGCTAAAGACTAGTTTTTGTTTGCGTAGCGGTACACTAAAAAGAGCAGGGCGCCTGCAGCAACAATAGCACCAATATACCACGGCGTAAGACCTGCATCAATAATCACGCGTCCGGTAATCATACTAAGAATTAGAGCAGGTGAGTGATTTAAACGTTTAGGAAAAAAAAGGTTTAACGGCTTGCTGCTGCTTGTCGTTCTGCTTCAACTTTTTTAGTGATTGAAAAACTGGTTTTATCATCTTTTGATGCTTTGATAAGCTCGTCTGCCAATACTTGCGCTGCGCTGCGCTTGTTTTTCACACATTTCAAGTACACGCCCTGCGTGAGCCAGCGAAGCGCTAAATCAACGCGTCGTTGCGGTGAGCAATCAACTGCTTTGGGGTGTCTAATACCCCCATACTCGATAGTAGTAACTTCTTCCATAGGTGCAGAATATTCGATTGCGCGCACAAGAATCTGAATAGGATTATCATTTGTTTTTTGCTCAATAATATCAAACGCATCAAGAACGGTTTTCGCGTTAGACACAAATTTTCCGCTGTTTCTTCCGCTGGTGAAATTGTGTTTTTTTCCTTTGTGGCCTGAAACCATCATTTTCGTGATAAGTCGCTCAACAATGTGCATGTCCTCACTTTTCCAAAAACGCTTGGTTTCCTGTCTGCCTTCGTTTCGTGGAACAATGATGTTTGGCGTGCTAATGTAGCCAATAAGACCCGGATCCCTAATTGAGACCGCGTTGTCATACTTATTGAATAATCTGATAGTGTCAACCATGTTTTAGCGCCCTACTTTTTCTTCTCCTTTTTGCCCTTAATAATTTCAGGCAAGCTGATGTTATTGACTTTAATTACTTTAAATTTAACCCCCGGCATGTCTCCTGCACTGCGTTTTTGGGGTCCGCCAACACGCTGAATTATCACGTTATCGTGCTCATCAATGTGCTTGAGCGCGCCAACACCCGGCATGAATGCGGTTACGGTTCGGCCATTTTTGATGAGTTGCACAACCGCACATTTACGCAATCCGCTGTGAGGCTGTTTGACTTCAACGTTTTTCTTTCGAATAACAATACCTGACGCCATTGGAGCTCCTCCAAGCGGGTCGTACTTTCTCCACGTTCCCTGAGACTTGTGCAATGACCCTTTTGCGGAGTTCTTGTAGTCTTTTCTTCGCTTTAATAAGGTTCGTCCGGCCATAATGCCGCGTGCTTTCTTAACCATTTTACCTCACAACTAATAGCACAAGGGTTTTTAAAGGTTATTCTTTGCCATGCAATAAACCAAACACGGCATTGCTTTTATCATCATCACAAATCGTTACCTGACATATGAAAGTACAAAGAGAATGCTCAACAGGATTGGCTGGTGGATAAGATAGATGACAAGCGAGCGCCTGCCAAGAGCACACAGGTGACTGACTACCGGCAATTTTGAGAAGTCTGGAACGCTGAGTTTTCGCGTCTGATTTTGGTAAAAAAACGCGCCAAAGGCAACACCGCTAAAGACGAAAAAAAGCCAGGGAATAAGGGGTTCATAATCAAAATAATACCAGTTGGGTTGCACAAGACCGGTTGGAATAAAAAGCGGGTGTGAAAATGAGAACAAGGGCTTTGCATACGTGATAAGGGCAACTCCAAGCGCGAGAATACTGTTTGCAACACCCAAACCAAGGTAAAGCGGGGCAAAAAGTACTGCTACCCCGATGAAGTGAAGCGTTCCAAACACAACCGTGTTTTGAGGAAAAAATGTAAACGTTACGATAGTGATAATAACGCCCAAAAGGAATACGCGCGCGCCGCGAAACACAAAATGCGTTTTTTGTTGTCTGCGCGCGTAGCTAATCGCAAGACTGGTGCCTACAAGAAACATAAATAATCCAAGACCAATCCACACCCCTACTTTGAAAAACGGCGCTGACAAGTTAATAGAGACAAACCCAAAAAAGGCAAGGTCAAACAAGAAGTGATACACGACCATAAGGCTGATAAGGCTTCCGCGCAAAAAATCAACTTCCCAAAACCGCTCATGCATAGTTATGGTTTAGGAGTGCGATTCATATTCAAAAAGTATTCGCGCTCAAGGCAGTTGCGTTGAAAATGAGGTTAAGGCGCGTTTGAGTTGGGCAGTGTTTGTAAGAAGGCGGTTGCGCAACAATTGCATGTCAGGTTTCTTTTCAATCTCATCAAGATTCCTTTTGCACATTTCAAACAAACTGTAGAGAAAGCCAAACGAGCGTTTTGTTGAGGTTGGCGTGTTCCTGATTGCTTCACGAACGCTCGGCGCGTGTTCTGCAAGCTCTTCACATTCCTCTAAAAGCGCGCGTATAGATGGTTTTTCTGTTGTGCTAAACGCGTCAAGATTAGAACAAAACGTGCTTGTTGCACGAATAAACGAATCAAGGGATTGTCTAGTCACAATGCTCACTCTGACGTATTAAGAATTAAAACATTGTTATACGCCACAGAATATGATTTTTCTCAGGTTAAGCGCACAATAGTAATGTTGTGGTAGCGCTTGATAAGCTGGGTTGCGTATTTGAACTTGCTTTTTACGAGCCCCTTATCACTTTCAGGTGACAAGTGCAGAATTGAATTGCCTGATGAGTCAGTGCTCACATAACTTCGTCCAAGCTTTGCGGGATGAAAAATGTTGCTTGCAAACTTGACCGGGTCCTGGCTAAACTCAATAACTTCCACTTTCTTATTGAGCTTGTTTTGAAGTGCAACAATATTACTTCCTCTCCTGCCTATTGCAAGTCCTGCTTGGCCTTCTTCAACAACAAAAATTATCTTGTTATTTCCAACAATACAATCTTTGACACGCGCGCCTGTTACACTCTCAAATAATCCAACAAAACGAAGCGAGTCCGTGTCAAGCTTGATTCTAACCATCTTACTTTTTCACCGCTAGAGCACTAACCATAAATGGTTTTTTACACACCACGCCAAGGTCATAACTGTTTCCAGGAAATACATTCACACGCGTGCCAGTTAGTTCTGCGTAGTACGTGACGCGCTCTTTGACTTTTTGGCTTGTGTTATTTGAAAGAAAGACTTTGCTCACAGCATCTTTTTGCAGTGCAGAAATCACATCATCAACGCCCACAACAGTTTTTTTTGCTTTGAGCGCTGCACGTATTTCAGTTGATTGTGCTACGCGCGAAGCGTCTTGTGTTATGTCAGTATCTTGTGTCATGGGGGAACGCTTACTCCTTAGAAGGTTTAACCTTCTTCTCTTTTTTATTACTATCTGTTTTTTTTGCAACCAGTTCAGGAAGCCCTGTTCCAATTGGTGCAGGCTGGTTTATCATGATATTTTCAATCACACCGCGAAGCATGTCTACCTTATTGTGTGTTGCTGCGTCAAACAAGTGTACGATAGGTGTTTCAAAACTTGCTCGTGCAAGCGGACTTGATTTTCTGCCAACAATACCATAGCGAGTGATTCCCCGAATCTCGCCTGTGTAGGTCATAAGGTCTGCTACAAGCATGATGTGGCGAATGTCAACACCAAGACCTTGTTCTTCCATAGTGCTTACAACTTCGCGAATAATTGCTTCACGAGCAGCATCAATGCCAAGCACGTCATACATTTCCCAAATATGATTGCTATGCGTGCGGGTTTCGTCAACTTCAGGAATTTTCACCACTTTTTTAAGGTTGGTTCCGCTTGTTTTAATAACAAAACCGCGGCCGCTTCGGATTGGAAGCACTTGTGAAATGCCTTTAACACCGCGCACATAGGTTTGCAACACTTTTGCTTTAAACTTGTACACGTCAGTCACATCAATATTTGTTTCTGCGCTAATGCAAATAGTTGATTCGCCTGCAAGCTCTGCTTCAATTTTCTTGACGCGCTGCTGTAATGATTCAAGCACTTCTTGTGCAGTAATATCATAACTGCCCAGTTTTTCTTCATCAAGTTCAAAATTGATTTTGAAGTTAAGCAGGTCAATAGTAACATACTTGATAAGGTCATCGAGCGTGATTTCAATCAAACGGGCTGCCACCTTTCGCGCAATTGACTCGTCTGCTTCAAACTCTGGTTTGAGATAGATAACCATTGTTGGCGTTGAGGGCTCTTTTCGTGCGTCAAAAATTTCAATAATACGAGGCAAACCCAAGGTAACGTTCATATCACTTACGCCAGCGTGATGAAACACGTTCATAGTCATCTGCGTGCCGGGTTCACCAATGGATTGTGCTGCAATAACGCCAACGCTGTCTCCTTCTTCAACGTACATGCTATATAATCGTTCCAAAATCTTTGGAAGCGCGCCTTTCTTGTTTTTTGAAGCTTCAAGCTCTGCTTCGATTTCGCGTCTAATTTGTGGAGCAACGTCTTCTATGTTCATTCAAGCACCTCAGTAATGATTTGTCTCATGTTTGGTTTGCCGCCGGCACTTTTTCCAACGTCAATACCATCTTCTCCAAACAGGAATTGAACAATGTTATTCCAGTCATCTCGCACGCTCTTGTCGCGCACAACCTTAAGGTCTTGCAAGGAATTAACCAGTCTGCGCTGCAAATAACCGCTCTTTGGCGTTGCCATGCTCTTGTCCATAAGGCTTGCACGACCCGTGACCGCAACAAAGAAAAACTCGAATGGATCGAGCCCGTGAATAAAACCGTTTTCAATAAACCCATGACTTTTTGCACCAAGGTCTCCGCGCTCAAAGTGAGGAAGCACGCGTTCAAAATATCCTTTGCTGATTCGTGAACCGCGCAAACTTGTTTGTCCGTTAAACGCGTTCATCAAACCAATGTTGAGAAGTGAGCCTTTTGCACGTGTTTTAACCATAACCATGGTATCGTTTTCAAGCGTTTTAAAGACTTTTCCAATTTCATTGATTGCCTGGTTTCGTGCTTTGTTAAGCTCAGTTACGATGCGAAGCTCAAGAGTTTCTCTAAGAGTCCTGCCAGGAAATGCAACCAGTTTCTTTTGCTTGAAGTCAGTAATAAGATCCAAAACGCGTTTGATGCCATCCCGTTTGATTTGCTTAACTGTTTTTTCAAGGTCTTGGGGGATTCTAATATCTCGAAGCAGCATAGAAAACCCGTGCATTTGCAGGGTTTGCACTGCAATTGATGAGATTTGTTGGATAAACGTTGCCGCGCGTGCTGAGCCATGCTTATTTGCAATTGCTTGCACAAGCTTTCCGCCAGGACCCACGCTTGATGCGTCAATGGCACCATGCACAAGCTTTCCTGATTTAATCACCACAAGCGCATCATCTTTGATAAGCTCATCTTTACTTGCTTGTTTTTGTCCATACGCAGTTGGGCCTTCATAATCAAAATCGTCGGGCAAAAAAAGACTAAACACTTCTTTTCCCGTGTACTCTTCTTTTCGTTCAGGAAATTCTGTTTCAATGCCTGACTTGAAAAGAAGCTTGTACGCTTCTTTTGCGCTAAGCACCATGCCTTTTCGTGTGAGCACGTAACAACCACTAATCTGGTCTTCTACAGGTGCAATAATTGATGTACCATGTCGAGGAGAAATTATAAGTTCATTAACGCCCATGAGGATGCGTGCTTCTGCTTGCGCTTCTTCAGTTTGGGGAACGTGCAAGTTCATCTCGTCACCGTCAAAGTCTGCGTTGTACGGCTTTGTAACTGCTAAGTTGATTCTAAACGTTTTTCCAGGCAACACGCGCACGCGATGACCCATAATAGACATTTTGTGAAGTGAGGGTTGTCGATTGAAAAGTACAACATCATCATCAATGAGGTGGCGTTCAACAATGTATCCTGGCTCAAGTTCTTCAAGCAATACTTCTTTTGTTTGGTCAGTGACTTTCTTTCGCTTTCCATCAGGTGTGATAATGTAGTTTGCTCCCGGATAGTTCGGCGTGTTTTTGAGCAGGCGTTTCATGTAATCCATGTTCCATTCTGTCACGCGTTCAGGAATAGTGAGGTCTTTTGCGATTTGTTCAGGAATACCCACCTGATCAATTGCAATACGTGAATCAGGTGAAATAACGGTTCGTGACGAGAAGTTCACGCGTTTTCCTGCTAAATTTCGTCTAAAGCGACCTTCTTTTCCTTTGAGTCGTTCTGTAAGGGTTCGCAGCGGTCTGCCGCTTCTGTGTCGTGCTGGTGGGATTTGTGAAATACTGTTGTCAAAAAATGTAGTAACGTGATACTGAAGAAGCAACCACAAGTCTTCAATAATAGGTGCGGGTGCTCCTGCGTTAAGGTTCTCATAGAGGCGTTGGTTTGTCCGCACAATGTCACCCAGCTTGTGGGTGAGGTCGTCTTCGCTTCTCTGTCCGCCTTCAAGCGTGATAGATGGTCGCACAGTTACAGGAGGAACGCCAAGAACAGTGATGATTGCCCATTCAGGTCGTCCTGCACTCAAGTCAAGACCAAGAAGCGCGGTGTCTTCTGAGCGAATTTTTTCAAGCCAATCACGAATATCAATAGGAGTAAGTGATTCAGTTCCAAGGTAGAATTTGCTTGGTTTTTCGTACACAACTTTTTCTTTCTCAGCATTGCAGTGCGGGCAGGTTTTCTTTGCTTTGAGCCGGTTCACGATTTTTTTGATGTGCGCCCACATTTCAAGTTCTCCAACGTTTTCTTTAACTTGGTGGAGTTCATGTTCGTATTTTTCTTTTGTTGCATCCGTTACCATTAAACGGCCGCAATCACGGCACGTTCCGCGAAGCATGTTGTACATCATACCAATGTATTCATAATGAAGTACCGGCCGGGCTAGTTCAATAATGCCAAAGTGTCCTGGACACTCATTGACTTTTGCACCGCACGTTCTGCAACGGATGCCCGGGTCAATCACACCCATACGCTGATCCATAAGACCACCCTCAATAGGGTAACCGTCAACATCGTAGAGTTCAGGGTTTACAATATTTACAACAGCATTACTCCTGATGAGCTCAGGTGCCATTATCTTGAATTCAATGCTTCCGACTTTATCCATTACGCGTATCATAGTAGTGTTCAACCTTTCTTGGGTTTTAGATTTAGTTTTGGATGAATGCCCAGTGTTCTTAGCTCATCAAGCATGAGTTTGAATGCGTAGCTCATCTCTACGAACGTGATTCGTGCTTCTTTACAGCTTGGGCATACTGCTTCATTTCTAAATGTGTTGTATACTGCAGTAAGGCCACAATTCTCACATACGGGAATAACGGTTTTGTCACTGTCAAAGCGCTCCTTGAGCAGGAGTGATGCTCCGTGAGCAACAAGCACATCTTTTTCCATCTCACCAAGGCGCAGACCGCCGTCTTTAACACGACCTTCAGTTGGTTGTCTTGTGAGCAGCTGCATTGGTCCGCGTGAGCGTGCGTGAATCTTTTTGCTGACTAAGTGTTTGAGTCGCATATAGTAAATATTTCCAACAAGGATTTTTGCCTGCATTTGCTCGCCAGTCACACCATCGTAGAGTGTTTCTGAACCGTCTTCTCTAAATCCAAGTTCTTTGAGTTTTTTCATGAATTCTTCCTGTTTTTGACCTTCAAACGCGGTTCCATCCATGTACTCACCGGTAAGCGCACCAACTTTTCCTGCAAGTGTTTCAAGCACTTGACTCAACGTCATTCGACCCGGAAGTGAGTGCGGGTTGAAAATGATATCAGGCACAACACCGCTTGCAGTAAACGGCATGTCTTCTTGACTGTAGACCATGCCAATAACGCCTTTTTGTCCATGGCGGGTTGAGAATTTATCACCAATTTCTGGAATCATAAGTTTTCGAACCTTGACTTTAACGCTCTTGTTTCCATCCTCGCTTTCAGTGAGAACAACACTGTCAATAACGCCGTCTTCTCCGGGATGCACGATAATTGATGCATCTCGTCGTGCTTCAACACCCATCTTGAATTCTTCCATTTCTGCAAGGAATCGAGGCGGGCTTGTTTTTCCAATCACAACGTCTCCTTCAGAAACAATTGCTTCAGGATGGATAAGACCATCTTCTTCTAAATAGCGATAATCAGTTTCCACTTTGTAGCCGCGAACATCTTTATCAGGCACTTCAAACAAGTCAACTTGACCGCCAAGATAGCGGAGTTCCTGACTCTTATAGGGTTTGAAGTATGCTGAGCGGAAGAGTCCCCGTTCAATTGATGATTTGTTGAAAATAATTGAGTCTCCAACGTTGTACCCATCAAAACTCATAACCGCAATCACAATATTTGAACCGCAGGGGTGCTTATCATATCGGAGTCGGTTAAAAATAAGGGTGTCAACAATGGGTCGTTGAGGATAGAATAAGAGGTGTGAGTCAGTGTCTTGGCGCAGGTGGAAGTTTTGCGTGTACAAACCAATGCTTTGCTTTTGCAGCCGTGCACCAAAACTGACACGAGGTCCCTGATTGTATTCTGAGAAGGGAACCATTGCCGTGAGCACGCCAAGAATCACATTTGGACTAATTTCTACATGAGTGTGTTCTTTTGTGATTTCTTTTTCAGTAATGGCAATAAGCGCGTTTTCTTCCTCATCAGAGTCCAGATACTCAATAATACCGGACTTAACAAGGTCGTGCCAGCTCATTTTTCCGCTGGTCATATCTTTAATAATGTCTTTTGTGAGTTTTGACACGCCTTTTTCAACAACAAGAAGAGGCCTGCGTGCTCTACCTTTCTCAGTGAGGATTTCAACAGAATTTTCTACCTCATTGTAGTACACATTCATACTTGAAGGGAATATTCCTGCTCTTCGCAGTTTTTTAACCTCTTCAATGAATTGCACGGGTTCATCGTGCGTGCCCACAAATATGTGGTCAAAACTTACATCAGCCATGATTATAATTCACCTATTGTTTTGAGTCCGAGTTTCTTGAGTTGGGGAAGCGCGTCTTTGAGTTCAACCGGGTTCTCAGTTGAGATTTCACAACTGAGCGCTAAGTGTTTTCGCAAACCCACGTTTTGTCCTTCAGGAGTCTCGGACGTACAGAGTTTACCCCAGTGCGTTGGGTGCAAGTCACGGGCTTCAAAATTTTCGCGTGAAGATGAAAGCAAAGACACAACACGGCGCAGATTTGAAACTGATGCGAAATGATTCATGCGGTCAAGACGTTGTGAAATACCGTTTCTACTGCCCCAATTCCCTGTTGCAAGCGCGCTTCGCAGGCGGGATGTGAAAATCTTTGAGCGCGTTACTCCCTGCAATGAAGGAATACGACCTCGTTTAATGAGTCGTTCGTAATTGTATTTAATGTCTGAAATCATCATTCTAAATGAGCGTCTAAAGAGGATTTCCATCATGTCTCCGGCAAGGCGGAGGCGTTTATTAGAATAATGATCCTTATCATCAGACGGCAAGTCACCATTTGAGACAAGAAGCAGTTTTTTCACACACTTTCCAAGATAGTGCGCTTTGAGAATGCGCGTTTCTGGCGCGTTACCAACATGGGGAAGAAAATAGTTGTCAATCAGGTTCATGATGCGTTCTTTTCGCTTATCTTCCTCAATATAGGTTATCTTTGCTTTTTTCGCGATGTAGTTGAGCGCATCTTCCTGGGTTTTAATCTCTTTTGCTGTGTAGAGATTGATGTAAATATCATTGTAGAGTTCGCGCTTTGTTGAAATATATTCTGCGATTTCACTGTCTTTTGTAATGCCAAGCGCTTTCATAAGAATAACAAAAGGAATATCGCGAAGACGCGTGAAGCTTGCATACACCATGCCTTGTTTGTTTCTTCCAAACTCATGGGGGATACGGTATCCTTGCCGTTCTGAAAATATTTTTCCAACAAACTCGTGTTTTCCATGCGGATTATCCTGGATGAAAAGCTTGTTTGGCGCAAGATCCTCAATAATCACGATTGCACGCTCAGTGCCATTAACAATAAAATAGCCGCCAAGGTCGTACGGGTCTTCTCCAAGCTTAATGAGTTCTTCCTTGTTCTTGCCATTAAGGTAGCACAACTCGCTTTTGAGCATGACGGGCATGTTTCCAAAATAGACCGTGACTTCATCTTCACGAACACCATCAGCAATAGGAGTCATTTTAAGATAAATAGGAGCTTCATACACAAGGTCGCGCGTGCGCGCTTCAATTGGCAGCACTTTTCGAGTTGAACCGTCTGCTTCACGAATAACTGGTTTTTCAACCCACACATCACCAAACTCGATTTCGTACGTTTGATACCCTTCTGGTTTGATGTCAAGGGCAATAGTCTTTGTTTCGTTTACGACTTCCTGCATGGTTTGTTTAATAAATTCATCGTAAGAACAAATATTGTGTGATACAAGGTCAACTGATTTGAAATATTCTTGAAGTAATTGTTGAGAATTATGCATCCACTACCACCCGATAATATTTTGCTTCCCCTGCTGTTCTGCTCTTACGTGTGATTTCCACCACGTCACCCGCCTTGAGTTCCAGTCGCTCGACAATAGGGTCGGATGAGAGCAGCTTTGGCAGCTTTACCCGTTTAATAGAAAATGATTCAAGAAGTGAGGTAATTTCAGATTCTTCAAGCTTACGGTAGGCGGGTACAAAATCATGTTGAAGGATATCAAACTTTTTAGGCATTCATTTCACCAAAGCTTTATGCAACACAATGGTATCTTTTAAAAGCTTTTCGATGAGCTTTTCAGGGCTTTGTGTTTGGGGAGTGTGGAAGTGAGAAACATAACATTACAACTTCTTTTAAACGTTTTGGTAATTAACGAATTTATCCCCGATTGTATACCTTTTGTCTAACATAAACACATAAATGTGTTTCACGCATCAGAACCCCCTGCATGCACGCGGTTGATGAATTTTTGTTTTGCAAAGCAGATCTTCCTTGTTATGGCAAGGAATGGTACTATTTTGTTCTCTCACCAAACAAAGGCGAGCAAGCGGTCTACTGGCTTTTGCGCTCGCAGATGAAAACACAAGGCAGCGCGCACAAAGAAATAGATTCTGCATGGTTTTACAAAAACCAAACACTAACTGAACTTGGACGGGCACCCTCACACATGAAAACTGCAAAAGGTATTCGCATCTCAAATGATGCACGCACATTTGAACTGCGCGGGTCATACCCTCACTACGCGATACGGCTCACGCATGAGGGAAGCGTGCTTCTTGAAGGACGCACAAAACAAGCCTATGCAAAAAGCGCTGAACTGAGTAACTCACGCGTTCTTGCCTTTAACACACGAGTCTATAATGATGTGCTTAATTTTAGCGGAACATTTCTCGAAGACAATGTTGAGTCACATATTATCATCCAAAAAGCAGTGGTAAACGGACCCTTTCTTCCCTGGAGATGGTCGCGTCTCTCTTTTGAAGATGGAAGCGTGCTTGGTTTTTCAAAAATACCGATTCCAAAACTCAAAAGGGATTTTGCTAACTACGCATACTTTTATGACGCAACAGATTACAAAACACATGACCTTGGGTGCGTGAGCGTAGAGCAAAGCCCAAAACAGTGGCAGATACAATCAAAAAATCTTGAACTCATCTTAGAACCCTACGCAAAACAACTCACCACCTTTGAAGCCCGCGGTTCTTTTAGCTATGAAGTGAATCTTGTACGAACAAAAGAAGTGCTCATCAAAAACAGGACAATAACGCGCAGTACGCGCGATTTAGGCACAGGGTACGGACCGTTTGAGAATGCAAATGGTTTTGTGTTATAACCTTTGAGCGCAACAAGATTTATGTGCAAAAAATGCATGACCCTTACCCATGCGCTCGGTTATCAGACCTGAACCTGCAACGTTTCGAACGCTCTTTTTGCGGGCTCTCAAAAAAGGACATAGTATCAGCATGCATTGCACGTGCCGTGTTGAGTACAAAGGACGCGCAGTGAGCACGCTTGAAACAGGCGACCGTCTTGTTATTATCAAACCAGATAAGACCGTTATTATACACCAGCCTGCAGGACGAAACCCAGTAAACTGGATGCCGGTACACTCACACATCACACTTGATGAGAATATTATTCGCGTTGAAAGTGTGAATCCTCGTGAGTTTATGACAATTCATCTTGAAAAAGTGCTCGTATTCTTATCCTCACCGCTCACTGACGGCGCATCACTCGTGCAAGCGGGCAGCGAGGCTGACATGGCAAACATGATTTATCAAAACCCACACGTGCTTGGCGAGTTCGTGCCGGCAAGCAGAGAAGAACAGACCGCTTACGGGTTTATAGACGTGTTTGGCAGGGATTACAACAATAATCTGGTAATTGTTGAGTGCAAGCGCTATAAGGCCGGCCTAGACGCGGTTCAGCAACTGCGCAGGTACGTGGAAAAAATAAAAAAAGACAAGGGTAAGGAAGTAGTAAACGGAATAATCGCTGCTCCGGCAATAACTGAGAACGCGAAGAAAATGCTTGAAGACTGGGGTTTCAATTTCATTAAAGTTGAACCGCCAATGTACCTGCTCCCGGATAGGGAAAAGCAAAAAAACTTAGGCGAGTTTTTTTCATAAACGCGTGAGAAGCGTGTTAGGGATATTTTTGGTTTGTCTGATGTAATCAATAACTGCCTGAAGCCCTGCACCCCAGCGCTGAAGGCGCATAACGTCATATTCTGAGCGTAGCGTCCCGTTTTGCTGAAGCGTCCATGTCATGTCTTTGTAATGCAACACTTGCTCAATTGTGTTGGAAAAAATATAACGCAATTTCACTGGACAGTCGGGTTTTGAAAACTGTTCAGTCAGCTCATCTAATGTTTCACGCGGCACGTGCGCGCTAATGGTATCATGCAACGTGTTCATAATAGCCCCATTATTAAACTACGCCATGCCTATATTAATACACCTAGCCCGCCACCCCGCTACTTTAAAAAGAGCGTGAGAACGGGTTAGCCAAATGTGAACGCGTTCGCGCTTACGTTTTCTTCAAACACGAGTTGGAGCAAATGATTGGCGTACTCTCCTGCAACCACGTTATAGAGTCGCGGCTTGTCAATAGTGATGTAGGCTCCAGATTCATCAAAGCGCACGTCATCTCCGGCATAGGACTCGTTAATGTCAGCACCATTAAGCATAACCCGCACGCGCTTTGCACCATTATTTGAGTCTGCAACAATGTTTGCGTTTTTTGCGTAATAGTCAAGAAGCATTACTGACTCATTTGATTTGGCAATCACATACTCGTTTGTGCTCTGCCATGCTCCGCTTAGATACACGCGGTGCGAGCCAATTGAGCTTGGAAGCGTGTAGGTAACTATTTCACCAAGTTGTAAACCCCCACTGTTTCCGATGTTTTGACCGCGTGGAATTGCATACGCATAGCCAAGATAGAGTTCAGGCGTGTTTGGTGTTGTCGGCGTGAGGTCAGGCATTATGTCACCAACATCTTCAAGACTCGCACCGGCTTCTTCAAGAAGTGCGCGAATGGTTTGCTCGGTTTTTTCATATTGTCCTTCACCAATCACATCATCACGAATCACGCCGTTTGCGTCAATAATGAATTTGTGCGGCCAAAACCGATTATTGTACGCGCGCCACGTGAGATAATCATTATCCTGCACCACCGGGTACTCAATGCCAAAATCCGCAACAGATTGTGCAACGTTATCATACTCTTTTTCAAATTCGAATTCAGGCGTGTGCACGCCAACAATCACCAGCCCGGCATCTGCATATTTCTCATACCAAGAGGTAAGATGCGGAATGGTTCGAATGCAATTAATACAGGAATACGTCCAAAAATCAACAATCACCACGTTCCCGCGCACGCTTGCAAGCGTGAAATTCTCATCAGTGTTAATGTAGCCACTAATGCCTGCAAGCTCTGGTGCTTCAACATTTTGTGTTGACCAGTACGCGTCAGAAATAGTGCCAAGCACGCCTTGTGACGCATTTTGCCCCTGTAAGTAAAGTATAAGTCCTACAATAATAATCAATGCAAGAGTGAGCCATACGTGTCGTGATTTCATTTTGAATCCTTACCTTTTTTTGCTATGTTTTTTGTTGAGATTGATGCAAGATACGTTAAGTATCCGGGAATAAGGGGGAGCACGCACGGACTTAGGAACGAGACAATACCGGCTAAAAACGCGATGCCAAGATTAAGAGACGCGCCAAGGGATATTGACGCGTTAAAGCTTACAAGAATATCTGTTGCAAGCGCAAAGTTTGCAAGACGGCTAAGCTGGTTTGTAAACACCAGAATGCCAATAAGCACGAGAATCGCGCCAAAAAACTTGTTTACATATTCAAGTGTGCGCCCTGCTTTTTTGATAAGACCGCGCGCTTCATTGGTAAAAAGACCTACTAACAGGAAAGGAACGCCAAGACCAAACGAGTACGAGAGCATGAGCAGCAATGCCATGCTTGGCTGAGTTGCAGCTAAGGTGAGAATCGCTCCAAGAACCGCGCCGACACACGGCGTCCAGCCAACAGCAAAGGACGCGCCAAACACAAATGACGCAAGATATGATGAATTGAATTTTCGCGTGATACTGAATTTGTGTTCGCGTGAAAGAAAATCAATACTAATAAGCCCCATCACGTACAGACCAAACACAATAATGATAACGCCGCCAACGCGCGAGAGCCAGATTTGCACAAGATATGAGACGCGGACAAGAATGGTTTGTAAAAGCACGCCAAGAATGGAAAACACCACTGAAAATCCCAGCACAAAAAACACGCTACTTATAAATGTTGACCAATCCCGCTTTTTTAGTGATGTAAACATTTATAGACCAACTCCAAAGACAGTGTGGATTCTAAACACAAAAATAAGATAGTAAAGCGAGATTAAAAACATGATGATTCCTGCGCCCCGGTTAATAATGGTTTTATATTTTGTTACAAACAAAATGATGTGCTTGCTTTGATTAAGGGATATAAAAGAGAACGCAAGAAGCGGTGCGCTAATACCAAAGCCAAATGCAATAAACGTGAGCACGTTTGTTACAAAACCAATGACAGTAATTGCGCGCGTAAAAAGTGCTGCAATAAATAAGGGATTGCAGGGAATCACGATTGCGCCAAAAAAGAAACCAAACAAGAACGCGCGCAAAAACGTGTTTTTTACGCGGGGAGCCTGCAGGTGAGGTGCGTACTTTGACACATCAATATCAAAGATGAGCAGGACACTAATAATAAGAAGCACCACAAATGCGAGCGGAGAGATAATGCCAATCACGTTTGTAAGTGAAACTTGTAAGATAGTGGTAAAAACCAAACCAACAAGTGACATGAAGGCAATCACGCCAAGACTCACAATCACGCCAAACAATGCAATACTGTTTTTATCATTCTTTTTTTTCCGATGACCCGGTGAGAAGGTGCTTGCAAGATAGGATAAAAATGCGGGGTATAACGGCAAAACGCACACAGCAGTAAGCGGAGTGAGCACGCCAAGCACGAACGCAGCAAGAACATCAGCAATAAACGGGCTCACCGTCACACGCCCCCGCACTGTGAGAGCGCCTCTGCTTCAAGCGTGCTTGCTGATTTCACGCCAGACTGCAGAAAATACGCTGACTGGTCAGGACAAACAAGGATAACCGGTGCGCTTGGTGCTGACAAAACACCAAGACCAAACGCGTCGCGAAGAAGCGCGGTCATTTGCGAATCTGCAACAGCAAAACGCCAGTCAAAACCATACGCGTCCAAATGCGAGCGCACGCGAGCTTCATCTTCATTAGGGTCTGTGTCAAGAGACACGTGCACATATGTGTCCTCAGTTATTTTTGCAAGCTCCCGCTGTTGAGCAAGACATGTTGGACACCATACTGCAAAGCTTTCAACAAACACGGTTTTTCCCGAAAAATCAGACACGCTAAACGATTCGCCACTCAACACGTCAGTAAGAGGAATTGTCTTCCAGTCAATCTCAGCGTTTGATGAGAGTTCAGGCGTTGTTTGCAACGCAGTTGTGCAGCCTGAAATAAACATTCCCGCTATAACAAGCATGAATACAAGACCTGGATGATGCCCATTATTCATACACAGTAAAATGTAACATTTGTTAATAAATATTGTTGGAATGTGCAAAAACACATTAAAATACTGAACACCTTTTTTTATGAGTATGACATCATTTGCTGAGGGGGTATACACCGTTGTTCGCACCATCCCCTGCGGGCGCGTAACAACGTATCAGGCAGTTGCACACGCTCTTGGATGCAGAGCCTATCGGGCAGTGGGTGGTGCGCTTGCAAAAAATCCGTACGCGCCACAGGTACCGTGCCATCGGGTTGTGCGCTCAGACGGAACACTTGGCGGTTTTGGAGGCGCAACAGACACCACAGAAAAACGCGCACTTCTCAAAGCAGAAGGCATCCGCTTTGATGGCGACCAGATTCGTGATTTTGACCGGGTTTATGTGGATGTAACACATCAAGAATAAACTATTTCTATGCATAGTGCGAAAAGAAGAGTATGAAAAAACAAAAAACACGCCAAGACGCGCTTGACAAGCGTCTTTTGGCACGAAACGGGAAAAAATTGAACACGGTTATTAGCGCGCTTTTGGCTGATAACGAACTTGATGCTCTTTTAGAACTTGCAAACATTGTCTCAATAAAACGCCTCGGATTCAACGACCATGGACGCGTGCATGCGCGCATTGTTGCGCTTAACGCGCTCACCCTGCTTGATTTGATTCATGCAAAAACAAAAACCAGTCTTGAAGAAGAAGGAATCGGTGATTTTGAGGACTCTCAGGTCGTAGCGGTTGTTGCCGGATTTGTGCATGATGTTGGTATGAGTACCGGACGCTACGAGCATGAAATGCACGGACTTGTTCTTTTGCACGATATTGTGATGCGCATACTTACCACACACTATGAGCCTGCAAAAGCGCGCGTGATGCACGCAATGATTCAAGAAGCGGTTGCAGGCCATATGGGAACGCGGCCAATTACCAGTATTGAAGGCGGGGTTGTGCCCATTGCAGACGGGTGTGATATCACTAAAGGCCGTTCTCGCATCCCCCTGCGACTGAGTGAACAAGCGCATAAAGCAGATATTCATGAATTCTCAGCAAACGCAATACAAAGCGTAAGCATAGAAGGCGGAAGAGAAAAAGCAATTCATATCACGGCAATCATGGACAATCCTGCGGGCTTGTTTCAAATTGAGCAAATCCTATTGCCAAAAATAAAAGTCACACCGCTCAAAAATGATGTGCGCGTGCTTGCTCGAATTGGGAAAAAAACGTACACATACCTGTAAAAACGTTTTTAAACACGCGCGGGATTATTGCGGGCTATGAAAACAATTCGCGTATATCCCGCATACCATATTGTTTCTCGTAGTGATGAAACAAAAAACGGAGTTATCTTTGTTGGCCAACACAACAACGTTATTGGATTTAGAGGCAAAAATTGTGAGCTTATCCCGATTAGAAGCGTGTACAATCCAAACAATCACTACACGCTAAGCTGTTTTAACAATGATGCGAGCGTGCCAAGCGTGGATGAGATGCAAAAAAAACAAGGACTTGTGATATATGAACCAACAAAAAACGTAACGCATGGCAGTCTTGTTGGCATCTTGGAACACACGAAAAAAAGTGGCATCCAAAAATTCTTTTTTGATTCAAAAGGAGTTATTAGCGGAGAACCTGATTTTGCGTGGCTTGTTGAAAACCTGCTTGAAACGCAGTGAGCGCGGCCTACACGGTATCGTAACCGGAAAATCTTGGGTAGGTTATTTTCTCTTTTTTAAACACTTCTTTTACGCGCAGCGCAATATCAGTTCGAAACGCGACTTCTCTTCTCTGGTCAAACACGTAGGCTTTGACAACAAATTGAGTAAAATGCGTTCCTTCACTTACCACAATGCTCACGGGCTTATGGAAGTTGCAGTATGATGAGCCTACTGCAGCTTCCCACAAAATCTTTTTGACAAGGCGTGGGTCGTTTTCTGGTGCGGTGTAAAAGGTTGTTATCACAAGCATTGACAATCCCCCGCTTGTGGCGTTTGCAAGCTGGCGTGTTTGCACAAGACTGTTTGGAATGCTTACCTGCGTGTCATCAAGGGTTTGAATTCTTGTGTCAAACAATCCCACGCTTTTAACTTCTCCATAAAAGTTATCAACTGAAATCTTATCCCCCACGCTATACGATTTTGACCAGGTAAGCATGATACCACTTAAAATGTTTGCAATAATCTCTTTTGCTCCAAAACCAAGGGATATAACAACAATTCCAACACCGGCAACAAGTGTGCCGCTTGGAATGCGAAACACTGATGTAAGAATAAGAAGAAACGTGACTGAATAAATAAGAAACATGATAATGGGCACCACGTTTTTTATCATCAAACGATAGCGCGTTGTTCGCTCTGAAACGTAGGTAAGAAACACACGCAGTGCGCGGGAAAGCAGTAGTGCGAGCACAAAAAGGATAATGCCTGAAATGAGTTGCGCAACTGAAATGTCGTGGAGAACATCAAATTCAGGCATGACGTTTGAAACAACGCTTGGAAGCGATAAATTTTGTGCAAAAACACTTGTTAGGGATAATAACGCTGCAAGCACCACTTGTTTTCTTCTCATCACACGTTCTCCGTGAGTATGTTATATTTTTTGAGCACACCTTCAAGCAAAGGAAGAATAATAATTGGCGCACGATAATAGTTTCCTTCTTTTATAATGATGCGCTTAAAGTGCAAGTCATTAAGAATGATTTTTGCTTCCACGCGCTCAAGGCCCATGATAACAGCAAAGTCTTGAGCGCTCAGCGCGCTGTGAAAAAGAATAGTTGAAACGGCAAAGATACGGTCTTCTGCATCTGAGAGCAAATCATCCATGTCAAGGGCACGCACGTTTTGGAGAGTAACGCGTTTTTTATCATACATTACTGAGTGCTTCACGTATTGCAATGCAGCAAGGGGGTTTCCTTCGCTTACTTTTGCAATTTGCGCCCATAACTCGCTCTCAAGCTTTTTTGCATTTACCACGCGATGCGTTTTTGCGTATTCTCGCGAAGCTGAAATGCGGATTGCAAGTCCTGTTGATTCAAATACGCGCGTAATCAAAAATTTGAGTTCGCGCTCACCCATGCCCGGGATGACTTTTACTTTTGAAAAAAGAAGAGACAGTTTAAGCACTTCATTAAGATAGTAATAGGAATACTTGTCCCACGTTGTGACCCACAGCACGTTTTTTTGTGTCACTTCAATAAGATAGAATAATGTTTTTATCAAATCAAAACCTCCAATTTTTCGCAAAAAAAGAAGGTGACAGTCGTCAATAAAAATAGCACGTTTCTTCTTGTTGAGTTTTGTGATTAATTGGGAGATTGACGAGCATTGAAGCTTCAGCGCTTTTGAGAATGCGTATATAAGTTCGCGCTCATCACTCATTCGTTCAAGATGCATGAGAAGGGTTCCTTTTTGCGCGTGGTGTTTTAAAAACGCGGTTTTACCAACGCCTCTCCCCCCAACAATAGCAAAACTTCCGCTGCGCTTTTCGTTCCACTCACCAAACCAGCTGTCAACTTCCTCATCTATAGGGCGGGGGATATAGTCTTCTTTTGAAGGAAAATCAAGCACCAACTTTTTTTCAAGTTCTTGAGGAAGTTTTGATGCGTAATCAACAAATTCAATTGTTTCAGTTTCAATCACTTGTTTTCCAAGAACAGATTCGCGCAAGTCTAACAGTTCTTTTTTTAACACGTCCTCAGAAGAGTACATGAACCGTTTGAGCAAGAACACCGTGTCAAGCACACGATTTAATGTTTTTAGGTGTTTTTTTTGCGCGCGTGCTTGCTTTTTGTAGTTTGTTCACTTTCACTTCCCCTCCCGCTAACAGAATACAGGACATACTGGCTATAAAAATGTTAAAGCACGCGTGCATCCTGTTTATTTTTGAAGAAAAACAGTTTGCGTAGGATACGCAAGTTCAATCTTGTTTTTCTCAAATGCTTCAACAATAGCAAGATTCACGTCTTGCTGTGTGTCCATATATCTATTGTAATCACTTGTGTTTACATAATACACAACTTCGTATGAGAGACTTGAATCCTTAAATGATTGAAAATGCACACGGTCAAGATCTGCACTCTCAATTGTTTTAAAAATATCACTAATAAGAGTTGGAATAGTTCTAAGCTTTTTTGCCGGCGTCTGGTATGTGACGCCAAGGGTAAACACGACGCGGCGTTTTTTCATGCGCTTGTAATTCTGCACGCGCGTTTCAGTTAGTTCTTTGTTTGGCACGATAAGTTCTTGTCCTTGTAGTGTGGTGATGCGCGTTGACTTGATGCCAATCTTTTTTACAGTTCCGCTATCAGTGCCGATTACAATAAAATCACCTGCTTTAAAGGGTTTGTCAAAGAACAAGGAAAGTGAGGATAACACGTCAGAGAGAATGTTTTGGAGCGCAAATGCAATTGCAATACCGCCAATACCAAGACCTGCAACAAGGGCTGAAACATCATAGCCCATGTTTTGGATGATAAGCACAATTGCAATTACCCATACCAGTGCTTTGAGAATTTTTGAGAGCACGTCTAAGAGTGACATATCAATCTCGCCGGCGCCTTTTCGTTTCTCCACAAGTTTTGCGTATCCAAAATCAATAAGGGCCGTAATCGCGTGCACCGCGTAATACACAAGAACCAAACTTATCAAAAGTGAGAGCACGGTCGCAAACGTGCCGGTAAACCCAAGAAAGGGTGAAGAAACGAGCAATGCTACTGCAAGATAAAAGGGCGTGCCTGCGCTATCAAGAATGGAAACCACCAGGTCGTCAACATCGTTTTTTGTTCGTTTTGAAACGTTTTTTAATCGTTTGACAAGAAGCAATTCAAAGACTTTAAGCGAAATGATTGTTGCAAAAAAACTAATCACCGCACTGCCATACCTAAGCGCAAAGTCAGAGCCAAACACGGCGCTTGCTCGCGCCATTGCGTCAGTTATAAGAAGTGCAAGCGTAACTTCAGCCATCCCACACCATAGCAGTTTGTAGTGCTATAAATAATTTGTTAAAAAAAATGAAAAAGAATAAGCGCCCAAGCCAGAATTCCACCGCACCTTTTTTAGAAAAAAAGCTGCACCAAAAAAGTAGGTGTATCAAAGCGTTTAGAAAACTACTAAATAGAGCAGAGTAAGCCCTTAAACAAAAAATGAAAAAGAATAAGCGCCCCGGCCGGGATTTGAACCCGGGTCATCGGAGTGACAATCCGATATCCTAGGCCAGACTAGACTACCAGGGCCTAGCGTTGAATAAAATAAGAATCATTTAAGTACTTTTCTGCAAGAATGCTTCAAAGGTTATTTGTAGTTGTCGCATGAGATACCATTTGATGAATTGTACAAGTCATTCATCTGATTTTGAGTAATATCCATGTTAAACACCATGAACTCATCAAGCAAGCCATCCCATGGATTCCCATCCCAACCCTTGCCAATCGTGTTATTGCCCGCGCGCGTTGATGAAGCATATGCGTTCGTTGCAGACTTCATAAGAGTCGCGTTCGTATACCCTTTAACTGAAGAAAGCGTGTTATTCCACGTCAAGCATGAGAAATACCATTGACTCGTGCTGTTTGAAAGGAAAGGCACTCCCCAAAGCCCACTGCCAAGATTGTTTTGCACCGCCCAAACATAACCCTGTTCATTGCCATTACCATGAATTCGCCACGCAATTTCACCTCCAGAATAGCTTGCACCACCATACAAATAATCCCACGAACCGCTGGTAATACCCTCCGTGTTATGCCACACGCACACTGTCCCGGCTGCAAGCTCATCAAGCATTGCATCTTCAATGGTAGCATAGGCATCCACACCATCAAGGGTTAAACACTCATTTATTTTACAATTCGTATGCGTTGAATTCGCATCATTAAGATATTGTGCAGCGTACGTTCCTGTTGCGTCAAGCGCAGTATCGTTTCGTCCATTATTATCAAGGTCATCATAATCAAAACTAAAACACGCAACCAAATTTTCTTTTGCAGGTGAAACGGCACTCACATTAAACGTGACTGTGTCACTTCCATATCCCCCCGTGTTCGTGCACGTCACTAAAACAGTGTACATTCCCCCATCAAGAACTGAGGAATTTGTAAAGTTAAAAGGTGCTGAATAATCACTACCACTAAAGTAGCTCGAGTTTGTGTAGCACTCATCAACAGAACCTTCCACGGTTACATCAATTGATATTGTTTCATTAGACAAAAGCGTTACCCCCTCAGAGGGAGTATCAATTGTAACACGTGGAGGCGTGTAGTAGTGGTCACATGAATACCCACGACCATAATTGTATAACAAGTTTGCAAGGGATTGGCTCATATTTGTTTCAAGCACAATAATTTCATCAATCGTGCCATTCCACGGCTGACCGTCCCACCCGTCACCAAATGTGTTATTCCTGCTGCCCGTTGATGAGTCATACGTGTTTGGCGCTGACGAGACGAGTTTTCCATCCTGCCACACGTACGTGTTTGACGCGTCCCAACTCATGCAGATAAAATAATTCTTTGACGTGTTCGTATCCACACTCACGCTTGTTCCTGCATTGTTTTGAGTAAACCAACCACTTGTGCTATTAAGAATACGCATACCAAGCTCATCACTTGATGGATTTGATGACGCGCCAAGCAAATAATTATAACTCCCACTGGCAAGACTATCAACGTTGTACCACATGCACACCGTGCCATTCTCCAAATTATTTAACAAGCCATTGTCAACGCTCAAATAATCGTTTGTGCCATCAAATTTCAAACACTCACCCAACTGGCACTCAGTCGCTGTAGGTGTTGCCCCAACAACTTGCGCAGAATAATTCCCACGCTCACCAACAACTGTATCATTCACACTCGCACCTGTTTCAAGCTCATCATAATCCAGCGAAAAACACTCACGAACCTCAGAAGAACCGAAAATTGTGTTATAGGCATTGACAATACCATGACCTTGCTCAATATCATTACATCTATCTGAAACTGACTCATCATAAAGTGAACCATCAAAATAATAAAAATAATTTCTAGGTTGACAACTAATCGTATCTAAAGTAGTAGATTTTAAGATGTGGATGATTTCTTGATTTGATGCAGAAGGATTTTTTTGCAGATAAAGAGCTGCAATCCCTGAAACATAGGGCGCAGCATATGAAGTTCCAGAATCATAAGCATACCATTGACGAGTGCAGTTGTCAGTTACATTAATAGAACAGGAATAGGAAGAAAATGTTGTAACTCCTGGAGCCACGACATCCAACTCCGTTCCATGACTAGACCAGTAGGGAACAGTGCCATTATTATCTATTGCGCCTACTGATAACACTTTTGAAGCACACGCGGGGTCACGCATACCCCCAACGCCTTCATTTCCTGCAGCAACAACAACTAAATAACCACTATCTACTGCCCAATTAGTTAAGTTAGCAAATACTTCAGTATCACAGGTAGATGTATGAAGATTAGTCTTGTTACCAAAACTTAAGCTCATAATACGCGCATCAATACTATCCACCGCATATTCAATTGCGTGGCGAACGTTATCCTCTGTACCAACTCCATTTGCATCTAATACTTTTAGCATATAGAGCCCCGCATTTGGAGCAATGCCTCTAACAGAATTACCCTTCAATTGATTGAATCCACTGCCCACGATTATTCCAGAAATAAGAGTTCCATGCCCTCTTAAATCAGTGCAGTTATTAGTCTGATTTCCTGAAGGTTCATCAGCAACAAAATTATAACAACCAACAATACTGCTATTTGTCTCGTAGTGTAAGTTGTCAACACCCGAATCAAGAACAACGATAGTTTCCCCACTTCCATTAACACCAAAGGTACTAAGTAACTCAGCTCCAATGACTTTTAGACCTGACAAATCACTTTCTTCATAATAGATTACATCTCGCAACCAATCTTCTAGAGCAATTAATTCGTCTGCAATTTTTTCAGGACAGTTGAATGAAGCGGAGTCAGAGAAAATGTATACTCTAAAGCAACCATTGCTAACTAACAAATCAATGTTTTTCTTAAGAGAAGATTCAGCAACGACACGCTTGTAAGAAATATTATTTTTGACAGTCACTCTCGTTTCGTAATTTCTTTGAACATTTGAAAAGTCAAACTGTGGCACTTCACTCCAATTAACTTTATCTTCAATAACGGATTGTACCAGCGTTTGCGTGGAAGAATTATTGTATGTTACAATTGTTTGATTTGTAGCATTTGTAGAATTAGTAATATTCAATGCAAAACCAGTGAGCGCGAATAAAAACAAGACAGAGAATGATAGACTAAAAATGAACAGATATTTCTTCTGATTCACCTAAGCCCTCCAAAACAAAATAACAAAGTTACAATTATATAAAATTTATTAAAAAACTACTAAAAACAAGATACTACATACAACGAATACAACACTAATTCAAAAACAATTGACATTGCTTCATAACTAAAACCTATACAAATAATTATTGAAAAACACACGTTGTTTCTGCTGAAGTTCCACCTAGAAAGAGGGCGTATAAACCATACTGGCTTCCAACGACAAAATTGGAATTTTCTTCATCAAGTACCCAAGTAACAGTAACTGAATCACCTACATCAAGAAAGTCAGAATCAGCAACACCAACAACGCTATTGTTTTCTATGTATAGTAAATCAACACCATTCTCATCCCGCACTGTAAGAGAGATTTCCCCGTTATGAATTGGTCTAGACCCGATGTTCTTAAACGTAAGTGTAATCTTACCTGATTCAACTCCTTCCTGTGCAATACATGACTTTGAGAGTATATCAACACGTATGGGTGCTGTTGAAATCCCAAAACTAGGCGTACTTACGCTAGGAGGTGAAGGAGGAGTTATAATCTCATAGACAATAGGATATATTAAAAATATTCCACTAGCAGCGCTTATACCCACTACCACACCGATCGCGAGAAAAAAATATTTATTTGCAAGTAAGTTTCCCTTCACAATCAATTAATCCTCATACAGTATTATAAAATTTTTCCCTTAAAAAAAAGTTAAAATCCACATCATAACCACAAACACTTACCGCGGCACTTCACTCCAATTAACTTTATCTTCAACTACTACTTTTGTTTCGATTTGCGTGGAAGAATTATTATACGAAGCAAAAGTTTGATTTGTCCTGTTTGTACTATTCGTTGAATTAGTAATGTTAAGTGCGGTTGCGGTTACAATCGAAAAGAAGACAGAAAAGAATAAAGAAAGAATGAACAAAAACGTATTCTTACTCTTCTGGAGTTATGACAAAAAGTTGGGTTTTTGCGCGCGCAGTTCTACCCCTGAATTTTGCCGTAATCAAAGTTGCGGGCAGAATGATTTTTCCAAGAATACCAACAGACGTTCGAATACGGTATGAAATAACTGCTTCATCACCCGGACCAAGCTCATTGATTTCCCACAACAATTTCTTACCTGTTGAATCCTTAATCATTTTTGGATGAAGCGTGCCATAACTGCCAACCGTTTTTGCAAAAGGCAAAAGCTTTTCGCGAACGCGAATGTTTTTGAGCTTGTCTTGCGACACGTTTTTGACCCTAAGCACAACCTTAAACGAGAACTCCTCGTTTGTCATGGTCGTTTCTGTGACTGCGCGAGAAACATCCATTTTTCGTGTGAAATGTTTGAACGCGACAACAAGCCCAAGCAGGACAAAAGGACTTATGAGAAGCGGGATGTACGTTACTTTATACACAACGTCTTTTGATTGACCTGGAAGCAATAACGTGTAAAGCGTGAGCGCACCGTTCGCGTAGGTTACCTCACCTTCAGTCGCGTAGTTGAGTAAACGTTGCAAGGGGGTGAGACTTACAACACGCGTTGAGCTTCCAATTGCCGTCCCCTCATTAGTGAAACGCACGCGAATGGTTTTTCCAAAAATCGAGCTTGAACTCAAATCAGATACGTTAAATTCAGAAAAACCACCAACCTGAAACACGCTGAAGTTTGCTGGAAGCGAATAGTTCTGGTTATATGCACGAATAGTAAACGTGTAGTTTCCCGGTTCCTGATAATAAAAGAGGTCAACAGGAATCTCAATCTGGCTAAACGCAAGCGGCTCAAGAAGGGTAGTAATATTATTATTGAGAACGATTTCAGTATCTTTTTTTACGCTGTAATTGATAAAAGATTCGACAAGACTATCTGACGGGTTGTATATAGTTGCGATAATAGCTTGTTCATCTCGCGGGTCAAGGCTTTCAGCAATTTCAATCTTTGTAATGACTGGTCGCTTTGGAATGTCTGACGGAAGCTTATCAAAGCGGCCGCGAAGAACAAGTTCTTGATTGTTGTCCACAAGACTTGAAAAATAGATTTTAAACGGAACTTCAATTGCAAGCGGCGTGTTGTCAGTTGAACTAATGAGTATGGTCACGTTCTTTGTTTCTCCCGCAGCAAGCAGGACACGCGAAATGGGCACGTAGGACACGCGAAATGAAGAAATACTTACTAAATCAAAATAAGACACGGTATCAGTAATATTCTTGTCGTTTGTTATTTCAACGGTGTAATTGAGCTTTTGTCCTTCATACACGCTTCGATTAATATCATACGCACTAAGCGTGAACGCGCTTGCGCTTTGAAGAACAAGAAGTGACGCAAGTATGATAAGCGCGCCTATAATATATTTCACAAGAGTTTACTATCATAGCGCAATATTAAAGATTTTCTTGCAAGCAGAGACTATTTCACGCCAAATGAGTGCATAAGCGCATCAACTTTATGATACAACTCCAAAAGGGTGGTAGTATTGTTAAGCGTGAAATCAGCGCGAGCAAATGTTTTGTCAATGCCAAAAATGTGTTGTTCACGCGCTTCATGCTGGCTAAATTCTTCAAGAGTTTTTGGAAAACCAGGTCTTCTGCGCTTTTTTAAGCGTGAAAAACGGACTTCTGGTTTTGCATCCACTAAGATAAGCGAAAATTGTTTGCCAAACACTTTTTTTGGCACTTCAACATCCCATTCACCCCTAACCCCATCAATAATAATACGCTCTTCTCCTGATTGTTTTATTTTTTCAACCATTAAATCAATAAAGCACGTTTTTCCGTACTTTTTGCGGTATTCTGCATAAATATCCTGCAAATTCTTTCGCGTCGCTTCAACATCCCGTTTGCGTGCAATATCACGCGCAAGGTCTCCCATGCGAAACATAACAAAACCATACGTTTCTTTGAGATATCGTGAAACAACGTCTTTTCCTGCACCAATCGTGCCGGTTATGCCAAGAATAATCATTGAAACGCTTCCCCCCTCTTTTGTATGCAGGCACGCATATTAAAGAGTTGCTTAAAAACAAAGACGGGTGTTTTATGTTTCTAACTCTTTTTCAAGAGCAGATGCGTACTGTTTTGCAAGAGCGTAACTTTCAGGAACTGGAGCGTACACTTCAAGTGCGATACTGTTATTGGGCAACGCAACATGGGATATGTCACTAGGCATTTTGTCCCAATCATACTTCCAATCAATGCCTTGTTCTCGTATGATATCCATTGTCTCAGAAACGTATGCGCGTTTACATGCGTCCAAAAAACCTGCTTTTACTAGTCTTAGTGTCGAACCTGAAACATTGGACACAAGATAACCCACGCGATATTGGTCCCATTTGTCTTTGAAGAACGTGACTTTTTCAAGAGGCGCATTCATGTAATGAGAATTAACTTCCTCATCAAAACTATCTCCCATACCAAATAAAAATATATTTTAAAGCTCTTTAAACTTTCGCTTGCGTACCCTAAACGCCCGGGGAGAGATTCCACCGCACCTTTTTTAGGAAAAAAAAGCTGCACCAAAAAAAAAGAAAAAGAGCCCCGGGAGAGATTTGAACTCTCGACCTCTGCCTTACCAAGGCAGCGCTCCGCCGAACTGAGCTACCGAGGCGATGCTCAACTAGAAAGGACTAAAAGTGCGTTTATTACTGTTTTGGTAGTGTCTTAATACTGACCTGAAACAATTGAACTAAGACCACGCTCGTTGAGTGATTGTAACTCTCCTGACTCCCGATAGTTTCCCTGGTTATAGGCAATAAGCGCGTTGGTGAGGTCTTTAACGCGGTTGCGAATCGTTACTTCAGATAGGTGCGCGAGTTTTCCAATGGAGCTTTGTGTTCGTTTAGTACGGTCTAAGATGCTTACCACATATGAAACGCCTGCTGCAATACCAAGCGGGTCTTTGCTTGTTTGCGCTCCTGCGCGTTTGAGTAATTCAACTAAATCTTTTGCAAGAAGAAACGAGCGGCCAAGACCAAGTTCAGCAAGCATGCGCGGTAAGTATTCGTTTGGGCTTTGTGCGGGCAGGCGAATATTAAGCGAATTGAGAATAAAGCGATATTCTTTTCCAAGTTTTTTTCGACTCACCTCTTGACATGATGCATCATACTCCCACTGACTAGATACGCTCTGGTTTTCAGTTATTGATGCAATTTCATCAAGGGAGCGTGGAATGCGTTTTGCACGCAATACTAAGTACAAGCTCGCAAGCGCCATGCCCTGAGTGGAATGACCTTTTAAAAGACCCTTATCAGCAATGTGATACGAGAATTGAATTGCGTCTCGTGCAACATGCGCGGGAAGTTCAAGCGTGCTTACTGCATGACGGATATATCTTTCAAGAGTAGCATTTCTTCGCGTGCTTTGAGTGCCACGATTGTTGATGTTTCGTAATTTAGCCCATTTGATAAAGTCAAGCGCATACCCTTGAGCATCTTTTGTATCATAACCCATAGCTGTTGAAAGTCTTCTTGGCGTGAATGCAGGGTCGCCTGTTCGTGCACGTGCTTGTTTTTCTTGTTTTGAGTACGCGCGCCATTCAGTGACATCTGTTTGGATAGCGTGTTCTTGAATAACAAGACCACAATCAGAACACGTTTTTTCGCCACGGTCAGGGTCGCTTATGATATTATCAGAACCGCAATCGCTGCAAACGAGGGCTTCTTCTTTTTCAACAAGGTCAGCAAGCGTATGCTTATTTAACATCGCGGCTTATGATTGCAAGTCCGCTTAAAAACCTTGTGGTACGCTTATTTTTTGAGTTTTGACATTTCCAGCTTTTTCCCGCACGCATCACAGGCGAACGTAAACTTCTTTGATGTTTTTGTGCGAATAAAGTGTTCTTGTTTTGCCCCTTCATGCGAACAATAAGGACACACGTATTCTATGTTTGCTATTGCTTCAAAATCGTTTTCGTCAAGCGTTGTGCCGCACGTTTCACACTTAAAATATGGTGCTTTTTTTCGTCCGCGAATGCTTGGTTTATTCATTGGCATATCACACGTTTCACAAACAGGTCGAAACACCCATACGCGCGCAAAGCCCGAATCATCAGTCTCTCCTTTTCTTGAAAGAGGTCGTTGTGTGTGATACACCACTTCTTTAATATCCGCGGGGTGTTTGAGTACTGCCATATCCTATCCTAAAAAGCAGAGGTATTTTAAACGTTACCCCTGTCTTAGTAATTTTTAAAAGCAGATTGCGAATAAAAGTATGCACGCGGGGGTGGCTGAGCGGTCAAAAGCGCAGGACTTAAGATCCTGTGGGTTAGTCCCTTCGAGGGTTCAAATCCCTTCCCCCGCACATATTTTTTTTACTTGACATAAAAAACCTTGGAAAAAAAGAAAGAAGAATACTGTTTTTTGGTACCTGCTTCTTTTTCTAAAAAAAGGCGCGGTGCAACTAACAGTCCTCACGTGCTTTTAGGCTAAACACCAAAATATGGGTGTATCTTAGTCAAGAGCACAATAGATGACACACTTCCAAAAAGTATAATACCTCATGCTCTCTTAAAAAAATGTATGCGGACAACAAGACTTGAATGCGAAGATAAAACACGCACAGAAAAACGTGCACGCCTTACTGATTTATTTGAGGATGTTGGAAACGATTACTTGCAATATAATGTGGCAGACCCTATGGTGTATCAAAGCCATGATGTACACGCGTTCTACCATCTCACCACAGACTTAACCAAAGTCGTGCACGTGCAAGGCTATCTGGACATGAGTAGTGACAAAAAAGCACGAGTATTAGCGCGTCTATTGGATTATGAACACATGCTTAACTTGCGCGAACAAGGTTGCGGCATAGGCAACGAGCACAACGCAGTAATTAAAGACTTTAACGCGTTTAAACAAGGAATCGAAATTGATTATGACCCAAAAACGCTTGAAACAGTGCTCGCTCAATATGTTCTAGAATTAGTCCTTGAGTGAAATCATAACGCGTGAAACTTCCTTTGCCACATCACTTGCCAGATAGGTGTACCATTGCTTCTCGTCTAATAATGCATCCCCACTTCTTCCACTAATAAACGCAGCATTCACTGCTGCTTGCGGCGCATCTTTGAGTTGCGCAAAAAAACCAGCGCACAAACCAGCAAGCACGTCACCAGTTCCTGATTTAGTCATTCCCGGGTTTCCCGTTGTGTTGTACCACACGTTTTTCTTGCTGATAATAACATCAGTTGAACCTTTAACGAGAAGCACATTATTCTTGTCAAAAAAGAACGGAAGAGATTGACGCAAGTGCTCGGGCTTTGTTGCAGGGTCAAGACCTGAGTTTTGCAAGAATAGTTCAAGCTCGCGCTTGTGAGGCGTGACAATCGCGTTTGAAAGCTCTTGGGCGCTTAATGCTTTAATCGCATCAGCATCAACCACTTTAGGCATGTTAAATGATGCAAGATGCTTAAAGAGTTTTAGTGTTGAATCATGAAGTCCTGCGCCATTGCCAAACAAAAGCACATCCGCATCTTTTGCAAGACGCGCAATCACGGTCTTGTGTGATTCTTTAAGATACGCACCAGAAAGTTTGTGCGTCATAAGGTCAGAGCTGATTAGGTTAATTGCCCACGCAACTTTTTGCGGTGCTGCAATCATAACACTGTCCGCGCCGGAATGCAGTGCTGCAATGCCTGCAAGCGCGCTCGCGCCAACGTACTCAGGCGACCCGCCGACAATAAGCACACGCCCATTATCACCTTTATGGCTTCGCTTTGCGCGCGCAGGAATAACCAAATCCTGAGGCGTTATGTATACGCTTCCCACACCAAACTAAGGAGCCCAATATATAAGAAGTCTTTGCAACCACACACATTAGAAAAACCTTTTAAATGCTAATACGGTTGTGTGTCAAAGATGCCCTTGTCGTCTAGTTCGGCCAAGGATTCCGGACTTTCAATCCGGAGACCCGGGTTCAAATCCCGGCGAGGGCACTTTTTCACTTTCTTTTTCTTTTGGTACAGCTTTTCTTTTAGCAAAAGAAAAGGTGTTGTGAAATTCAGGCAAGGGCACTTTCTTTTTCTTGATTCTGCGCGCTCCACACTATTAATGCTTAAATACACGCACGCTCCCAGATTTTTAACATAATGAACGCGCGCACCCTCTTTGACAGCTTGATTGATAATTGTGGTTCAAACTTTGTTGGTTTTTCAGAATTACTAGAGAGCCGCGAGCGATTTGAAGTGCTTAATGCCATTCCATCAATTGTAACCTACCTAGAATCACAGCAGTTTTATCCAACAGGGTTTGTGCTTCAACAAGAGCAGGGAGGAACGCAAAAAGAGGCAAGCAACATAACACAGTATGCGCTTCTCACAAAAAGACTGGAACGAATCGCTGATGACGTGCTAAATGGGGACACACTTTTTGAATTACATGTTGAGTTCTTCAAAAAAATAGCTCAAAAAAATGCGTATCAGCATATGCTCCTCGTGTACAAGGACAACACCTCACTTGAACCAGAAAACATGACGCAAGATTGTACCGCGTTTTTGCATCTTGATGCGTTGGGCATGGTTCTAAAACCTGACTCATCTTTAGCACGTGAAAAATAACAAAAAAGATGTGTGGGAAAATTAACCTGAAAACAAGTTTCTCAAAAACGAAAGCACATTCTCAAACAGGCTTTTTTGCGCTTCTTCTGCTTCAAGCTCATCAAATTCAGGATACTGACTTGCAAACGAATCCTCAAGAGGCGTTGATTTGATGCCTCCGTCTGTTGCGCTTGAGTCCTGACTAGCTGCGCTTACAAGTGACGCAGTTTCTGCTGAACCCGCACTTACTTGGTCAAGACTTCGCGCAATTCCTTCTTCTGCGTAAAGCGGGTAAAACACACCGCCACCAGCACGCATGGTCAAATTCCATTCTCCCGTCGCAAGATAAAGGTCAATAAATGACTTGATTTGTTCCTGAGCTTTAGCGGGATTGTTCTCATCAAGGGTTATTGATGAGTATACTCTGTCTTGGGTTATGACAAAGTTTCGATCCCAATAACTAGGTGGCAAAATGCTGCGCTCTTCGCTTGATGCTACAGACCGCGCTTCTTCAGGTTGTTCTGGCACGTAAACACGAATAAAAGGTTTACTCACGCTTATGCTCACGTTCGCACCTTCATAGTATGAATCCATCTGATTTTGGTAAAAGTTTAGCCCTTCAACACTAGATTGGTCAAAATTGAATGAACTAATCTTTGCCTCACCTGAAATGTACGTGTAGCGGTCATCACCTTGCTGTTCAAGTGTGACTTCATACGCCTGAGCTAAGTACGTTCCTGTTACTTCGCGTACAAAAGCAAGAATATCACTCTCAAAAAGAGAAATATCCTGTCCGTACGCGTTGACAGAAATCCTGCCTGCACCATCCTCAAATCCGTACACACTCACGTACGCTCCGCTCTCTTCTGAAAATTGTTTTTGTGCTGAAATGTAGATGCGCGTGTTCTCTTCGTAACTGCCAAAACACTCTTTTACGCTATTATAATATTGGGTGCTTCCAAAGTCACAATCAAGACTTGAAAAAAGCGTTGCTAAATCAAAGCTTCCCTCACTATAGCCGCTAAAGCTAAAAGAGAGCGTATCTGTTAGATACCAAATGTACGCGACATGTGTTGATGCAAGCGATTTTATCTGATTACTTGACGTTTTAAACACAACACGACACTGATTGTAGTCATCCTCATAATATTTCTCAGCACTGATTGCATCATAATATGCGCGCAATGAATCACAATCATATTCTCGCGTATCCGAATTGTAAAGCGGTTGTGCCTGCACATAAAATTCTTCAATCGTACCATTTATGAGGTGGTCAGCATACCTGCGTTTGAGATTCCAACCAAGTTGTTTGCTCTCATTTGGCGTGAACACAACATCATAGTCTTGCACGTCATTTACGTAAAATGATACGCCAAGCACTTTGCCAGTAATATCAGATGACGCGTTTTTGACAACAATATTAAAGTTCACGCTCTTGTAGTCACTCCACTGATAGCAGTTTGTATCAGACACGTTTGTGTACGCGTACCCTGACAAGCGCATTTCTTCAAGAATACTTGGCAAAATAGCGTCCACAAAGCCTTCTGACACGTTGCACTGAGTGTCACGCACGTCATCTGCTATGCTGATTGCAAGAGCCGGTTCTGATACGGCAACACTACTTGTTCCTTGAGAGGTTTGCCCAAAGCCAACGCCAACCACCATTAGTGCAAGTAACACAAAACTCAGTATTCTCATAGTAAAATAACACGTGTTATTACTTTATAAAATGTACATACACTTTTGTTGATATAACAATCTTTAATACAAAAAAAAATAGGGAGTATAGATATGGACCTCAAGCTCAAAGATGAACTTACCAAAGCATTGATTGAAACACCCGGTCTTTCTATTAGCGAACTTGCAAAAAAAACAGGCAATTACTATTCGTACACGCACAAGGTCATAACTGAAATGAGTGCTAAGGGGCTTATCAGCATTAAAAAACGTGACAAGAACGGAAAAGACGTGACTGTGTGCTATGTAAATGATGCGTACAAAAAAGAATGGGTGGGGCGTGTTCGCACATTTCTTCGTGCCATTCTCAAAGATGGAGAAATAAAAGCAGCATTTTTTATTATGTACGCTTTTATCATGCTTAATATTGCAAAAGACTATCTTTTGCAGCAAGCACCACACGGGACCGCGCTTTTTTCGCGCGCAACAGCTGAATCCGCAGATTCCGCGCTCCAAACCATTGCTGCAACAAGCACTCCTGTTTTTTCAAGCATAAGCATTGCCGTTATTATTCTTTTGAGTGCGAGCGCGCTTCTCGTGGTATGGCTGTATCGCACGCGGCGTTCTTAGAATTTGCTTCCTTCACTAAAATTTTCCTTAACTGATTTGTCTTGGCGAATAATTTCTAGCACTTCAGCAGGCGAATCATGCGGGTTTGAAAGCACATAGTTTGTCCCCTCCTTGATAAAAAGGGTTTTTCCTTTTGCAAACTCGTAAGTACTTTCTCCAAATATGACGCGCATCACACCCTGCAACACGTAGAGCACACAATCGCTTGACGCGGTTTTGCTCACTTCACCTTGTAATTCAAGAATTTTGCCAACAAACCACTCCTCATTAGCAAAGAGTATTTCTTCTCCCCAATCAAACAAATTAATCTTGCGCATACCTCATGTTATGCCTGTTGAGAATTTTAAGGATTTTTAGCATAGAGCACAACCCTTAATATTTCTAACCGTGTAATGCACACGTATGGGCAAGTGGAGTGCGGTTGGCACAATTATTGCGCTTGTTGTTGGGGCAGGCGTGCTTGGCATCCCTTATGTTGTTGTGCGTGCCGGATTCTGGAATGGGTTTGTGCAAATCTTTTTGATAGGCTCACTTATGATTGTGCTCAACCTTTTTGTTGGTGAAATTGTGCTGCGAACCAAAGGAAAACACCAACTCGTTGAACTTGCAAAACACTATCTTGGCGCGCGCTTTGAAAAACTTATGTTTATCACCTTCATGCTTGGACAGTACGGCGCGCTTGTTGCGTACCTTGTTGGTATCAAAAACATTCTTATCACCTTGTTTGGTCCTTGGGGATTACTTGCAACACTCCTCACCTTTGCGGCACTATCGCTTTTGCTTTTAATGCGCTTACACATGCTCGCTGACATCGAGACCGGGCTAACCATTGTTATGCTCATACTTATTGGCATTATTGCCCTTTCCCTCTTCTCACAGGTTGATTACA
Organism: archaeon CG10_big_fil_rev_8_21_14_0_10_43_11; assembly: GCA_002763265.1. NCBI lineage: Archaea > archaeon CG10_big_fil_rev_8_21_14_0_10_43_11. The sequence goes on from PEZQ01000008.1 coordinate 73,332, forward strand.
TGAATTTCAGCGTGATAGGAAGCGCACCATTCTCAGCATATGGTGTCATCCTGTTTTCAGTGATGGGTTTTACCATTATTCCTGAAGTGATTCGAGAATTAAAGAAAAAAGAAGAACTCGTTTCAGTTGTGTTTAATGCGTTTCTTGTTATCATGCTTATTAACGCTTTGTTTGCGTACGTGTTTGTTGGCGTGTACGGATTTGATGTTGCAGAAATTGCAACAAACTCGCTTAGCGGCTCGCTGCTCTACATTGGCGGATTTCTCGTGATGAGCATGCTTATCACTTCATTTCTTGCAATTGGTCTTGTGCTCAAAGACATGTTTGTCACTGACTTGGAAGTTAAAAAAACCAAAGCCTGGCTTTTTGCCATTGTTCCTGCATATCTTTTCTTTTTTGTTGCACGACCTGACTTCATCAACGTGCTTGGCATTGTAGGAAGCTTTACTGCAGGCATTGTAGGCATTCTTGTATGCTGGATGGTGCTTCGCTCACGAAAACGCGGGAATCGAAAACCGGAATTCGTGGTGCCGGGCGGAAGCGCTCTTGTGTACGTACTTATTGGTGTGCTCTCACTTGGCGTTGTGTGGCAAGCGCTCCACCTGTTCTAACTCTTTTGCGCATGCTGCAACAAACGCGCTAAACAACGGCTCGGGTGCTTCAAAGCGCGACGAGAATTCAGGATGCGCCTGGGTTCCAACAAAGAAAGGATGATTAGGAAGTTCAATAAATTCAACAAGCAGTCCATCAGGTGACCGGCCTGAAAACACAAGACCTGCCTCACTGAGTTGTTTGTGGTATGCGGGGTTAACTTCGTAGCGGTGGCGGTGGCGATGCGAAACCTCACCTGAGCCGTACATGCGCGAAACGCGAGAATCTTTTGCTAATACCGCGGGATACGCGCCAAGGCGCATGCTCGCCCCATACCTGCTTTGTGCAAGCACGTTTTTTTGGTCGGGAAGCACACAAATCACCGGGTGTTTTGTGAGGGTATTGGTTTCTGTTGAGTCAGCATCAAGACCAACAACGTTTCGGGCAAATTCAACAACCGCAAGTTGCAGGCCAAAACACAAACCCAAAAAAGGAATCTCATGCTCGCGCGCGTACTGTATTGCCTTAATTTTTCCTTCAACCCCGCTTGAACCAAAACCGCCAGGAACAAGAATACCATCAACACCGTCAAACACGCCCTCTCTATCAATGCTTGACGCGTCAATCCAGTTGATGCGCACGCGAACATTGTGGTGCGCGCCTGCATGGTGCAATGCTTCGTTTACTGATACGTATGAATCTGCAAGCGTAAAATCACCAGTGTTCACGTACTTACCAACCATGCCAATCACGATTTCCTTGTTCGCGCTCTTGATTGCATTTACCACGCGCGCCCATTCGTGCATGTTGCTTTTGAGCGGCGGCGTGTCAAGCACATTCAATATTTTTGTTGAAAATTGCTGGGCTTCTAAGAGAAGCGGAACTTCATAAATCGTGCCAACGTCAGGAGCTGAAATAATATGCTGTGGCTTTACATTGCAAAAGAGCGCAATCTTGTCCCGGCGCGCCTGATCCAAGTGAGAAGGGGTGCGACACACCACAAAATCAGGATGAATGCCCATGCCCATGAGCTCACGCGTGCTGTGCTGGGCGGGTTTTGTTTTTGCTTCGCCAAGATGGCTTGGCACGGGAACAAACACTAAGTGCACAAAAACTACGTGTTCCTCATCTTCAAAACGCATTTGCCTAACTGCTTCAAGAAAGGGCACGTTTTGATAGTCTCCAACTGTTCCGCCAATTTCTACAATCACGAAATCCGTGTTCTCATCGCCAACTGCACGAATGCGGCGTTTTATCTCATCAGTAATATGAGGAATGATTTCAACAGTTTTTCCCAAGTACTTTCCCAAACGCTCGTTATCAATAACTTGCTGATAAATTTGACCGGTAGTAAGATTATTCTTTTTTGGCAGGGAAATGTTTAAGAATCGCTCGTAATGGCCAAGGTCTTGGTCAATTTCACCGCCATCATCAGTCACCCATACTTCACCATGCTCTGTTGGCCGCAGGGTTCCTGCATCCACATTCACGTAGGGGTCAATTTTAACCGCCGTAACGTTAAACCCTCTGCTTTTGAGCAGACGGGCAATGCTTGCAGACAAAATGCCTTTTCCAAGACCGGAAATGACACCGCCAGTGATAATAACATACTTTCTTGGCACAAGATACGAAGCAAAAAAGAGTCTATTAATGTTACGGTCGCGTGACCATAGTATGAACATCCATCAGCCAACGTTATGCACCATCATTTTTTCTTTGAAATCTAAAATGTATTGAGCACACCTAGGTCATGGTCATGTCATTAACCGGGTCAGAGTTTTGTTCAAGCAGAACTGCGAGATGGTCTTTAAACACGTAGTGCACTAACTCATCATAGTTCGTTTTGTACACGCCATACACTGCATCGGATTCTGGAACGCTTCTGCCCGTAAAATCGTGAAGCATGGTTTTGTAACTCTCAAGCACGTTTGCGTATTGCGCGTCAAGATTGTTTTGTGAGAGGTCGGGCGATTTCAAAAACCAGAACTGTAAGGGCACGTGCTTTTGTGCAAGAAGACCTGCAACATCGCAGCGAGAACTGGACATGAACACGAGTCGTGGAAAATCAATTGCCATGCTTGCAAGGAGTGAACCGTCATTAACCGGATTGCCTGTTTTGTCCACGTTTAAGACAAGATAGTTTGTGTTGTCAAACATGTTTTTGTACAGGCTTGGGTGCAATTCATCAACAATAACGCCTTTGCTGGTTTGTTTTGCAAGCTTTGAGAAATACGCGAGCGCGTCATTTCGAGCTCCTGTGCACTGACCACTAGTTCGTTCTGCAATAGGCACGCCTGAAGGAATAGAAAGACGCGCGCCATTACCAAATTCAAACGTCAAATACGAGCCGGTAATTCTTCCAAGAATATTGTCATACACGAGCCCGCCACGATTGTGTTCTGACACGTGCTGAGAGAGCGTGTCTGTCTGAGCGTTGTAGAGGCTGCGCACCAGGTATGCGAGCGTGGGGTGCGCGTCAAAAATAAACATGTGCGGACGCTTTTTTGCGCGATTAACTATCATGGAGAGCAAACATTACTAATCTCTTAAAAAGGGTTTCTATGTTACGGTAACGCTCTTTGCTAAATTTCGTGGTTTGTCAATGTCTCTGCCGCACGCAAGCGCCGTGTAGTAGGCAAGAAGCTGGCAGGGAATGTTTGCAAGAAGAGGGTAGTGAAGCGAATCAACTTTTGGAATAACCAGGTTCACGTCAAACACACCATTTGCATAATCAGTAATGCCAATAGTAAAGCCTCCGCGCGCCTTGACTTCATGCACGTTGTTTACTGTTTCTTCATAGGTGTAGTCATGAGGGGCAATGCACACTACCGGCACGTCTTTTGAAATGAGCGCAAGCGTGCCATGCTTAAGCTCTCCTGCGGGCATGCCTTCAGCGTGAATATAGCTAATTTCTTTCATTTTAAGCGCGCCCTCGCTTGCAACCGCAAAATTGATTGCGCGGGCAAGATAATAAATATCAGATGATTTGCTCAAGCGTTTTGCAAGTTCTTTGATTTTTGGCTCGTTATCTACAATAACTTGATGAATTTTATCTGCAAGTGCTTCAAGGTGCGGAATGTTCTCATCCAGTGTATACGCAAGCGTGTAGGCAATCATGTACATCACCGTTACCTGTGCAGTAAACGCTTTTGTTGAGGCAACACTCACTTCAGGACCACAATTAAGGTAGAGTGACACATCGCTTAACGTATCAAGAGATGAACCCACCACGTTAACAAGACTCACCACGTTACACCCGTTCTTTTTTGCTTTGCGAACCGGGTTTAACACGTCAGCAGTCTCTCCGCTTTGGGATACGGCAATAACAAGCGCGTCTTTGCCGATTTTGTCAACAAAGTATTGGAATTCTGAGGCCATGTATACATCACAATATTTTCCTGAAATTTCAGAAACAGCATAGCGACCAACAATTGCCGCATAGCGTGACGTTCCCGCAGCAACAATGCAGACGCGAGGAGCGGCATTAATGAGGCTTGCAACTTTCTGCAGTTTCTTTTTATCCTGCATCAAGGCTTTACGAAACGTTTGGGGTTGTTCATTAATCTCTTTAATCAAAAAATGAGGATATCCTTCTTTGCTTGCCTGTTCTGCATCCCACTCAACTCGAGACACTGATTTTTTGAGCGGATGTCTTGTTTTTGCATCAAAAAATTCCACTGACTGCGAAGTGATTTTTGCAGCCTCATCTTCATCCATAAAATACACGTTTTTCGTATGCTTCAAAAAAGGCAGTGTATCAGACGCAATATAATACTCATCAGGTCCAACACCAATAACAAGAGGGCTCTCGCGCTTAACTGCTAACAGGGTATCAGGATTGTCTGAGGATACGGCAAGAATAGCATACGAACCTTTGAGATGATTAATTGTTTTAAAAAACGCGTCCTCAAATGAGTTTCCCTGATGCAGGTAATCCTCAATAAGATGAGTAACAATCTCAGAATCAGTTTCGCTTTTGAACACGTATCCTTTTGCAAGGAGCAGGTTTTTAAGAGAAATGTAGTTATCAATAATACCATTATGCACAATAGCAACGCGTCCTTCTTTAGACACGTGCGGGTGCGCATTTTCATCAGTTACGCCACCATGCGTTGCCCAGCGCGTATGAGAGATTACTGTGTTTCCTGAAAGCGATTCAAAATCAAGGCGTTTTGAAACGACGTCAATTCTTCCTGCTGCTTTTTTCACGTTGACTGTCGGATTTGAAACAACAGCAATACCGCACGAATCGTAACCCCGATACTCAAGTGCTTTTAACCCATTAATAACGGTTTGAACGCCATCACGTTTTCCTACAAACCCAAAGATTCCACACATAGTTACACCAATACCGTTACGCACGTGCGTGCGCATTCACAAAACCATTCAAGGAGTATTTAAAAAGACGTGGCACAAAACGTTCACAACATTTAAAACATGACGCGCGCACAACGAGTTTTTTAAAGAACCGGCATGTACAATACCATCAGGTATGAGAATTATTCGCGCTGACTACAAAAAAGACACGGTCCGTCTTGCTGTTGAAACAAATGATGATGTATACTTTCTCCAACGCGTGCTTGAAACAGGCGACCTCATCACCGGCTCGACCACGCGCAAAGTCAAAAAAGGTGCAAAAGAAGAAGCAGTGCGAAAACACGTAACCCTCACGTTGCGTATTGAAAAAATTGAGTTCAAAGATGAACCGCTCGCGCTTCGCGTGAACGGAAAAATTGTGCAAAGCAGCGATGAAGACGTTGCCCTTGGCAGTTATCACTCGCTTGAACTTGGCGAAGCAAGTATAGTAACTGTTTTAAAAAAATTCTCAGCAGTTGATAAGAAATTGCTTGAAAAAGCCGCAGCAAAAACAAAACACAAACTAATTTTGCTTGCCGTGCTTGACTATGGCGAAGCCCACTTTGGCATGCTCACACGAAACAAGATAAAACCAGTAGGAAGTTTTGAAAAAAGCATGGGTCGAAAAGACCTTAAAGACGCTGAAAAAAACAGAGAGCTCTTTCTTAGAGAATTTCTTGAAAAAATACGCGTGCACCTTGAGAATTCAAAAGCAGAGATTGCCATTATCGGCGCGGTCGGATTTGTTTCTGATGCGCTCAAAAATCTCATATCAAAAGATTTGAAACCGCGCGTTCGCTTTGCAAAAGTCTCAACAAACACAACGCGCGGACTCCACGAGCTTATTGCACGCGGAGAAGTTGCACAGGTTATCAAAGATGATGAGATAAGTAAAGAAAGCACGCTTGTCATGATATTTTTTGAAAAGATTCAGAAAAACTCAAAAAAAGTATCATATGGTCTTGAAGCAGTGCATGAAAAAGCAAAAAAAGGAGGGGTGGAGACCCTGCTGGTAAGTGACGCGCGCGTTCGTGACGCGCGTGTGCAAGAACTTATTGAACGCGTAGAAGAGGGCGCGGGCAGCATTGAACTTATCAGCGCACAACACGAGCGTGGCGAAGAGTTTTTGCGCTTTGGCGGAATTGGAGCGCTCACACGATTCTAATACTGATATTTTGACCAGTAAATAGCAAACAGTGCAATACCCACAAGAGCGAGCCCAAGCAATAGTATTGCAATCCACACAAACCAGGGAATCATTATTCCCGCTTCTCTTTGAATCGCGCTAAGCGGATATGTAATGGTGATGTTGTCCTGATTTTTGACAATGTGCACGTCAGAAGGAGTGACCAGGGTTTGTCCGTCCTCAAGCACGACCCACTCATCATCAAACGCGATATTGAGCTTATCACTATTTGCCGGGTATTCAATAATAAGAGATTGGTTGTCTTCTGAAAATTTTGCTTCAAGCAAATTATTTGAAACATTCACCAAATACCAATTGTTTTGAGAATCATTTACAAATGCAAGCGGGAGCACGAGAAGGTCTTCAACTTGTTCAATTACTTCCTCAACAGTTTCATTCTCTTGTGCAGGAAGCTCTTCTTCAATAATCGTATCTTGCTCAACTTGTGCGCTTCCCTGCGTTATGAAAAGGGCTACAAAAAATATGAAAATAAGGCCAAGCGCGTGATGGCGTTGCATAGTATACATAAAGAAGAAGCGCGCATATTAACGTTTAGGTTAATTCAAGATAGAGGGTTCCTGCCTCAAATTCTTTTCGAAACACCGTGCGCGTCCTGCCCGTTTGGATGAGTGTGTGATACGTTTTTGAAGCGCAATGCGCGCGAACTTCAACGCTTTCAGGAAAATTCATGATTTCAACATCAGCCATGCTTTTTACTTCAGGAATCACCACTTCAACAAACAATGAATCACCATCTTCGCGAACCGTAGTTTTTGGCTCTTCAATCTGTTTTTTTGGCGCGCGAAGCGAAGACGCGCTTGTAGTGAGATTTGCTGGTTGTTTCACGTCCTGTTTTGAAAGATTTTTGATATGCACATTTGGCGTGCCGTCAATATCACTAATATTAATGGTAAACGACTGGTGGGGCTCGTCTTCAAGAATCCCTTCATTTCGAAATTGTTTGAAAACGTCATTTAACACTTTAAAAAAACCATTAAACATAGGCGAAACGCTTGCAGCTTTATTACCACAAGATGGACAAAATGCCCACTCATGTTTCATGTCTTTTTCACATTGTCCGCATTTCATACTGCTTCATTGAGAACAATCAATATGCTCGTTTATAAATGTTGAGGGAGCACAGTGCACGCGTAGTAAAATACGTCTGATGGAAGCAGGGTATCAGTCTTAATATACACGTTTGCTTCTTTTGCTAAATCAAAATAATCAAATCCGTACTGTCTTTTCCATGTCTCACGCTCTTTTTTCTCCCGACCAAAAATAATGTCTTGTGCTTTTTCAACTGAAACCCCATCGCGCTTGACTGTGCGATAGATGCGTGTCTCATCTGATGCATCAAGCCATACGCTCATCTTTGCGTATTGGCCAAGCATGCGGATGCTAAGTTTCCCGTCAAACACGGCATTGCCTTGTTTTGCAAGGTATTCTTGGGTTTGGTCAATAATTGTGTGCAAAAGCGGGCTCTGCCCGAGTCCCGATTCCCACACATCATGCACAGCATCAGCCTCTGAAGCGCCGTTCTTTTTTTTCTTTGGAATGTTAAACCCGTGCAAAGACGCAACACGCGCAAAAACAGGATAGTACTCACTGGTCTGAAGACTGCCATTGCCAAGCCCTTTAAAGATTTGACCCGGGCTCACGTAAGTGTAGCCAAGCAGTTCTGCCAAGCTTTTAGCAAGCGTGCTCGAGCCTGCCCCGGGCTTTCCAGAAACAACAATCACTCCCATTGTATGAGCAACACGTGAGATGCTTATGTATTTTTTGAGTCTCTAGAACGAATAAACGCCATAATTTTATCTACAATCATATCTGTTTCAAGCGCGGACACGTCAATACTCGTGTCAGCTTCTTCTTTGAGTTTTGAGAGTTTGATGCCATACATTTTTTCAAAATTAAATGCATCAATGCGCTCGCGAAGCGCGAGCTTTCGCTCTGCTTCATCAGGGGTCAGACCGTCCCGTTGTATGGTTCGCAACACGCGTGTTTGTTTTGAGCACGCAAGCCAGATACGATAGTCTGCAAGGCCGTGGAGGAAATAGAAACTGAGCTTGCCATCAATTACTATATTTCCACGCTTTGCTTTTTGAATCTGCAACTCATCAACACGCGCGTGAAATGATTTACGCATGCCCTGCTCACTTTTGAGCACGTCAAGTGCCTTGTCAGTTTCTGTTTTCGCATTTGACTGTGATTTCACGTACGCGCCGGGACTAAAATGGTCAAGACCAAGACGCTTTGCTAATGCGCGCGCAACAGTTGTGCTTCCTGCTCCAACATCCCCTGAAATAACAATAACCACCATACCTTTCTATAAAGGAGCTGCACACGTATAAAACTAACGCACAACAGCGGACAAGGGGTTTAGAATCTGACTTAAAAAAAGACCGCGTGCACCCTTTATGCCTATTTACTGAGGAGTTATGCGATTTAAAACTGTGTCTGAATTCGAGTCATTTGTTGCCACAAGTTCATGGCAGAGCTTTGAAGAACTGGTTGGAAGCGTGTTTGAATCACATGATTTTAACGTGCGCGTGAGCGTTGTCAAACGGTTTGATGATACCAAGCGCCAGTATGACGTGCTTGCAACACGCTATGGAAGAACGCTTGCTATTGAGTGTAAACGCTGGCAGAAGCGCAGCAGGTCACAGATTATGCGCGCAGCAAAAAAGCATGATGAGCGCGCAAAACGCATTGGTGCAACACCGCTTATGGTTACCCTGCTTGATGAAGATATTGTTTGCGCGCACAGCGTTTGGGTTGTTCCTGTTTTCAAGCTTAACGAGTTTATTCGCGCGTATTGTTAGAACACTCCTGCAAGCATAGCAATGCCAAGCAACACGAGCAACACGCCCATGGCAAGCCGCATCCATTTCTTTTTTGATTCGCGCATGTGCTTGAACCGGTCAAGATTAATGCCATAGACTGCACCAAACAGGATGAGC